>WREB01000248.1 GCA_009779525.1 Defluviitaleaceae bacterium | reverse complement strand
GAAAACAAAAAAGCCGACACGCGGATGCGCGACAGCATCGGCGGCATGCAGCTTGACGTGAGCGCGAAGGTCACGGAAAAGGATAATAAATAAACCGTCCGCGGCAGACGGTTTTGCTTGATAGACAAATTTCATTATGATATTATAATGATATCAGTTTTAAAGGATGACGCATGGGCTTTGACTTGACACCGTATCTTCCGTTAATAATCCCGCTTGGCGTCATTCAGCTCGGCCTGTCCCTCGCCGCGCTGATACATATATTGACGCACAAATCGTACAAGACGGGGACGCGCGGCCTATGGATCGCCGTGGCGCTTTTGGTGAGCACCGCCGGCCCGGTGATTTATTTCGTTTTCGGCCGCAAGGAAGGCGACGGGGACGAGTAGATGGCGAACGTGCTGCAGTTAAAAGACCTTTCGAAGAGTTACGGGAAGACGCGCGTGCTTGACGGCATCTCGCTCGATGTTCCCGAGGGTTCGCTTTACGGGTTCATCGGGGCGAACGGGGCGGGCAAGACCACGACGATGAAAATAATCCTGGGACTGCTAAAGAACGACGGCGGCGAGGTTTCCGTCTGCGGCGAAAAGGTTATTTTCGGAAAGACCGCGACGAATAAAAACGTCGGCTACCTGCCGGATGTGCCCGAATTTTACCCTTACATGAGACCCGCCGAATACCTCCTCTTCTGCGGCAGGGCGGCGGGCCTTTCAACGCAAGTCGTCGAAAAACGGAGCGCCGAGTTGCTTGAGACGGTAGGGCTCTATAAAGCCAACAAAAAAATCGGCGCGTTCTCGAGGGGCATGAAGCAGCGGCTCGGCGTCGCGCAGGCGCTTATCAACGAGCCGAGACTGCTCATTTGCGACGAGCCGACTTCGGCGCTCGATCCGCTGGGCAGGAAGGAAATCCTGGATATTTTACGCAAAATAAAGGGCCGGACGACGGTCGTGTTTTCGACGCACATATTGTCCGACGTCGAAAGGATCTGCGACAGGGCGGCGATGCTTTCAAACGGAAAAATCGTAATCGACGGGACGCTGCAGGAACTTTCAACGCGCAGGCGCACGAACAGCATTCGGATCGAATTCGAAAACCCGAGGGACGCCGCGCTGTTTAATCTTAATCTTCCGCCCGAATTAAAAAGCGAAGGCGAATCGACGGAAATCGAGCGCATCATCTCCGCGCGCGACTTGGCCTTTGCGAAACGCGCCGTAATGCGGCTGCTGCTTGAGCAAGATATTATGCCGGTAAAAATTGAGACGCTTGAGGCGAGCGTCGAGGACATATTTTTGGAGGCGGCGGTATGAGCGCCTTCGCCGTATTGTGTAAAAAAGAATTGACGGAATACGTAAGGACGTACAAGGGCGTCGTCATGTTCGCGGTGTTCGTGGTGCTTGGCATCATGAACCCGATGATCGCGAAGCTGCTTCCCGAAATATTCAACGGAAATGAGATCGACGGGATAATTTTCAACATGCCCGAGCCCGTCGCGATGGATTCGTGGGCGCAGTTTTTCGGAAACGTCGGGCAGATCGGCGTCCTGACCTATGTAGTCGTTTTTTGCGGAATCACCGCGAACGACCTCGGCAAGGGCACGCTCATAAACATTTTGACGAAGGGGATTAAGCGGAGCTATGTCGTCGCCTCGAAGTTTGCCGTCGCGGCGGCCCTGTTCGCGGTCAGCTACGCCGCGACGGTGGCGATAACAAGCGTTTACAACACGTTTTACTGGGAAACGGAGCCGCTCCCGCACTTCGCGCTGGCGATGGCGGCCCCGTATTTGTACGGCCTGATGCTTATATCGCTCGTGACGTTCGGCGGGATACTCACGAAAAGTTTTTACGGGAGCCTGCTTGCGGCGGGCGCCGTGATCGTCGCGATGAGTTTGCTTAACATAAGCCCCGCGCTCGCCAAATATAACCCGATCACCCTTTCTGGCGGGACGCTTTCGCTGCTTAACGGCGCGAAATCCCCGCGGGACTTTTTCCCGGCGATCATAATATGCGCGTCGATAACCGCCGGTTTGATCGCCGCTTCGATATTCGCGTTCAACAGGAAGCAGCTGTAAATACAATATATCGCAAATAATCATATTGACAGAGCATATGCTTTGTCATATTTTATATGTGGAGATGATGCCCATGAAAACTTCGAATTATAACATTAGGTTGGATCCCGCCGTCAAAGCAAAGGCCGAGGAAACATACGCCGGTTTTGGCTTAAATTTAAGCGAAGCGATAAACGTTTTTTTGCATATGTCGATTAAATGGGAAGGGTTTCCATTTGAAGTGAGGAATCCGAAACATAAATCCGAAACGATATCGGCAATGCTAGAAACCGAATTAATCCTTGAAGAATATAACGAAGGCAAGCGAACGCCGAAACATTTCAACGATGCCCGCGCG
This sequence comes from Defluviitaleaceae bacterium, assembly GCA_009779525.1. The sequence goes on along the minus strand of WREB01000248.1, from coordinate 879 downwards.
CTGTTCGTCGCGATGGACGATGATGACCAAAATGAGGAAGGGGATGGTTAAATATACCCCGGATTACACCTCGAAGTTTAAGCGAAACCGTAAAATGCTAATTAAGCGCGGATTTAACATGTTAAAGCTGGAACTCACTGTCGATTTGCTTTTGAACGGAGATATAATGCCTCCCGAATTCAACGATCATCCGTTGAAGGGTATTTATGCAGGATATCGTGAATGCCATGTCGGCGGCGAATGGGATTGGTTGTTGATTTATAAAAAGTACAGGGACAAATTGATACTCGTATTGACAACCACCGGCACGCACGCCGATTTATTCGAATAACCGCCTGAAACATAAATCATTTCGTTTTCCATGCAATGGGGTTTTCGATATAATCATAAAACCATTTCGGTTAATCATCTCGTTTTCCATCGAAAATATTTTTTCAACCCCTTGACCCTTACGTCGCGTCATACCGTATCCTCACGATCGAAGGGAGGATTTTCATGGATTTGCAACCGATCGGAGTCATTTCGAAGCGGCTGAACGTATCCGTAAGGACGATCCGCTACTACGAGCAAATCGGGCTGATTAAGAGCGCGAGGAAGGGTGACGGCGCGTACCGTTATTTTGACGGCGATGCGGCAAGGCGCCTGCGGCAAATCATCGTCTTGCGGAAGCTCAGGATCCCGCTTAAGCAAATATCGGAGATCCTGCGCGGCGACGATATTTCATCCGCGATTAATTATTTTGAGCAAAACCTGAGCGAGCTTGGCGACGAGATAACCGCGCTTTCGACGATCAAAAGCATCCTTGAGTCGTTCGTCGCGCGCTTGAACCGCGCCGCCCTGGTAAGCGTCCAGTTGGGTCTGCTCGACGACGAAAGCCTG
>WREB01000247.1 GCA_009779525.1 Defluviitaleaceae bacterium | reverse complement strand
GCCTAACTTCTGCGAAGCCACACGGCCATTTCCCCCTCGCCTCTGTTGCCCCAGGCGTAATAGGCTACCGCCTTCGCCCGGACGTCAACATAACTATCTTTCCGAACCCGGTATAACGCGTCGAAACTCTGCCTTCGGCTGGCCGGAAATTCAATCGTATTCATCCCGCCCAAAAGTTCGGCGCACCAAACCACTTCGAATTCGGGCGTTCCCCGTATTTCAAGGTCGGACAATTCGGCGCCGTTGTCCGCCTCTTCGACGCAGTACACCAGGGGGCCGCGCTTCAACGCGACGCATCCGCAGTTTTGGCTAACCTTCGGATTCGACTCTATTTCCAAAACATCCATCGGAAAATCCAATTCAATTATGTCCCCGGACTTCCATTCGCGGCTGATATAAAAATATCCGTTTTTTAATACGCCTTCATGGTTGGCGGAAGGGTTCTCGCACCATCCGGGAAAGCGCACCGCGATCGTAAAGTTCGTTTTAATAACCGGAAATATTTTTATACGCACGCGTCCGTCCCAAGGGTAGTCCGTTTCCTGCGTCAGTCGGACGCGGACGCTTCCAAGCGTTATCTCCGCGGAACAATCCGCGTAATGGCGGATAAACAATGTGTTTTCGTCCTCGCCGACGCCATAAAAATAACCTCCGAGCGCGGCGTAAAACCTGAGGACGTTAGGCGGGCAGCAAGAACAGGAGAAGTGTTCTTGCCTCATGGAGGGCCGCTGCATGGCGTTTACTTCGTTTAAAAATTTTTGATCCTTGGGTATCATCCGCAAGGGATTTTCGTAAAAAAAACGCCGGCCGTCCATCGAAATTCCCGCCAAAATTCCATTGTACATTTCCAATTCGAAAACGTCGGCGTATTCGCCGCGCGGTTCGTGTTCCGTCATTCGGGATGCGAAAAACGCCAATGAAATGGAGGCGCATGTTTCCGCGTACGCCTCGAAGTTAGGCAGGTAATAATCGGGGCCGAACGCTTCCCCGTGCCTTAAGTTGCCGACCCCGCCGGTAATATACATTTTATGCTTAAGCACGTCCTCCCATACGCGGCGGCAGGCATTCCAAAGCGATTCGTTTTTGGTTATGCGGGCCAAGCCGGCGGCCGCGCTGTACAAATAACCCCAGCGCACCGAATGCCCCAATGCGCGGGCCTCGTCGCAAACAGGCATGCGGTCCTGGCAGTATGAATCATCAAACCAGGGCACGGCCGACTGCTCTTCGTTTTTGCCCCGTGTGTCAACGAAATGGCGCGAAAGTTCCAACCATTTGTCTTCGCCCGTATATTCCCATAAACGGATGAGCGCCAACTCAATTTCGGGATGCCCGGGCGTCTGGAATCCCGCGGATTTTTCGTCGAAGAAGACGCGGCGGATATAATCCCCGTACCGTTTCATCAAATCAAGCAAACGCGTATTGCCGGTGGCGTCGGCGTAAGCTACCGCGGCCTCCATTAGATGGCCCGCGCAGTATAACTCGTGGTTGGCGCGGACGGTGAAGCGGTTTTGAGGCTCGAACGTTTGGTAGTAACTGTTGAAGTAGCCTTCCGGGGTAATGCCCGCCTCAATTTCGTCGACTAATGAATCGATAAGGCCAATGTTTCCGTCCTCGCCGTTAAGCCTTATGTTATACGCAGCGCCCTCGATCCACTTAGCAACGTCCGAATCGAAGAATATATGGGGTCTATTTAGATCGCCGTCCCGCCAGTTAAGCTTAAGCGCGGGAAACCGGCCTTTTTCCGAATATTGTTTATAAATGGCCTGTTGCGTTTCGATTCGGTTGACGTCCTGCCTCGTTTTCCAAAAACCTTTTTCGAAATTTACGAATTTATATGAAACCGGCCGGCTTATCATTTTTTCGCTCCTAAATTAACGTTGACGGTATTATTCTGCGCAGGCAAGCGCGAACGCGAGCATTTCGGGCAGATATACGCTTTTGTCTTCCTGTCTTTCGGTGTAATGGGGCGCGTCCGGAAGAAGCAGCAGGCGGTTTTTTACGCCGGTTTCGGAAAGCTGCGTAGAAAAACGGACGCTGACGCCGTATTCCGCCGTTTCGTCCGCCGTGCCGTGGATTAAAAGGCAGGGCGGCCCGTCCGCCGGAAGCGAATGGGCGAAAACATTCCCGTTCCAAAGCCCCCCGACGCTAAGCGGCATGCCGCCCCAAAGCGCGACGCAGCCCGCGATGCCTTCGGCGCGCCCGTATTTGTAAGCCGCGCCCACCGCGATGGCGGCGCCGGCCGAATCCCCGCATACGACGACGCGGGAGGCGTCGGAGTCATACCGGTTTGGATTTGCGCGTATGTGCCGGATTGCCGCGATAATATCTGACGCCGCGTCGTCGCGGACTGCCTCCGCGTTATTTGGCGCGCCCGGCTTATCCCATTCTACTAGGCGGTAATTTGCTGAAAAGACGGCGAATCCCGCTTCGGCGAACATCCCCGCCATCTCGACGTACAGATCCTGGTCCTTTGCTCCGCCAACGAAACCGCCGCCGTGGATCAACATGACGACCGGTTTCGGCGCCGCGTTTTTTTCGCGCGCATAGCCGTCCATAAGCAAATCCAGCGGCTCGCCGCCATAGGTAAATGTCTTTTTGTAAATAATATCCTTAAGCACCGTCAACGCGCCAGCCAGCCTCCGTCCACCGCAACAGTGAATCCGTTCATATAGTCGGAAGCCGCGCTCGCCAAAAACACCGCGGCGCCCGCCAAGTCTTCCGGATTGCCCCAGCGCCCGGCGGGAATGCGGCCCAATATTTGCGCGTTGCGCTCGGGGTCCTCGCGCAAAGCCTTCGTGTTGTCGGTCGCCATATAGCCCGGCGCGATCGCGTTCGCGTTTATGTTGTGTTTCGCCCACTCGTTCGCCATGAGGCGGGTTAAACCCATGACGCCGCTTTTGGAGGCCGTGTATGAAGAGACCCTAACTCCGCCCTGGAATGATAGCATGGAAGCGATGTTAATGATTTTGCCGCCGCCACGCGGGATAAATTCTTTCGCCGCGCGCTGGCTTAGGAAAAAAAGCGACTTAAGGTTGGTGTTCATCACGGCGTCCCAATCCGCTTCCGTAAAGTCGATTGCGTCCGCGCGCCTTATCGTCCCCGCGTTGTTGACACGTATGTCGACGCGCCGGAACGCTTCGGCGCAGCGCTCGATTACCGAGTCGACGGGCCCGGCTTCCGAAAAGTCAAGCCTAACTTCCGTAAACCTTCTGCCTGCGGCTTCGTCTTTTTTACGCGCGTTAACGCTTTCGCGCCGCGCCGCGCCGCAAACGTCGGCCCCGGCCTGCGCCAGCGCCT
>WREB01000246.1 GCA_009779525.1 Defluviitaleaceae bacterium | reverse complement strand
TCGATGGTGCACCTGTCTATCGCGTCGACGATCTCGACCGTATGCAGCGCCAGCTCGGCGCTGCTCCTGTGCGGCCTGTTCCGCCTGATCGCCCACGCCATGTCGACTACGGCGACGCCGCGCCAGCTGTTTGCGCAAGGCTCGGGCTTGCCGGAAATCTGCTCCCTCACGTACTCCTTGTCGCAGAAGCCGTGCGTGAACGGCATTTTAAAACGATCCGAGTTGCCGATGCGCGTGACGTATATGTCGTCGCCCTGGCCGCCGAAGTTGTTCGGGTCGGTCAGCTTCATCGTGCCTTCCGTCCCGAAGATTTCGACGCGCGGAATCTCGGGCCCGAAGCCTTCCTGGCAAAGCACGAGGCTCGCGTAGCAGCCCGTCTCAAACTCGAGGCAGCCGAGTAGCGTGGTCGCGCCGGTCTGCTTGTGCACGCGCTGCTTGTAGTCGGGGTTTTGCGGGTTTGAGAACACGCGGTCCTCGAAGAAGCGCGTGTAGCCCGATACGCGGTTGACGGGACCTAGCACCGATACGAGCGCGTTGACGTAATAGCCCGCCATGTCGTAGGTGATAGTCACGCCCGACGAGAGCCATTCGGGGTTACGAGGCTCGTTTGAGGCGCGCTGGTGCGTGTTGTAGCCCCTCATGCACATCGCCTGCGCGTAAAGCGGTATCCCGATAATCCCGTCGTCGATCAATTTGCGGGCGGTCTGGAGGCCCGCACCCATGTAGCAGTCCGGCGCGCAGCCAAGCCGCAGTCCCCTCGACTTGGCGAGCTCATAGTTCGCCTTGGCGCCCTCGTAGGTGTGGCCCATCGCCTTTTCCATATAGACGTGCTTTCCGGCGTTTAAGATCATTTCGGTCACTTCGTTGTGCTTCCAAAGCTGGGTCGTGTTGAGCACGATTTCTATTTCCGGGTCGGAAAGGATTTCTTCGTTCGACATCTGGCGGATCCCGAACACGCCCGCCCGCGCCTTGCTCCGCTCGGGGATTATGTCGGAGCAGCCGACCATATCCACGATCGTGAACCCGCCGTTTACAAGCGTGTTCATGTAGACGAAGCTGATGCTGCCGCTTCCGATAAGCGCCGTCTTAACCTTCTTGATCATTTTACCCTCCATCAGTTGAGTTTTAGTTCGCCGCGCATGAAGTCGATGCTCGTCTTAAGGCACGCGAACGCGTCGCCCCGCGTGAAGTCCTGCTCGACGCAGTACCATTCGACGCCCGCGTAGCCGCAGGCCTCGACGACCGCCTTCCAGTTTATGTTGCCGCGCCCGACTTCGGCGAAGCGCCAAGGAATCATCTCGAAGCCGCTTATGCTGGTTTGGTCGTCGATTGCGTAATCCTTGAAATGCGCGAGGTTTATCCTGCCCTTTAGGCGCCTCAGCCAGTGCGCGGGGTCCGCTCCGGCGGCCGACGCCCAAAACACGTCGAGCACGAAGCAGACGCCTTTTGGGTCCGTCTCCTCGATCAAAATCTCCAGTCCGGTCTTGCCGCCTAGCTCCGAGAAGTTGCGGAATTCCTGCGCGTGGTTGTGGTAGGAGAGCATGAACCCCTCCTTCGCGTAGGGCTCGGCGAGCTTGTTTAGCTGCGCGGCGTACGCCTTGAAGCCGTCCGCCGTCATCATCATTCCGCCCGGAACCGTGCCTACGCAGACGTATTTCGTGCCGTAGGCGCGGGCGAGCTTCATCGCCTCAGCCGGATTCGACGCGTCCGCGTATACGTCGCAGACGCTTAAGCCGTATTTGGCGAGCAGCTTCACGTCGTCCTCGGGCTTGATTCCCTGTCCGCGTCCGAGCCCGCCCTCGAGCCCCCTGTAGCCCATCTCGCTGATCTTACGGTAAGCCTCTTCGACCGATTCCTTGCTTACCACGTTAAACCGGATCGTGTACGGCGCAAGCCCGATCGGCATAAAAACCCTCCTCGATTTTTTATCCTTCGCTTATTATCGACTTAACCGCTTCCCTAAGAGCTTCCCTCTTGTATTCCTGGTTCCACCTGTTGACGCCTATGTAGTCGTAGACCCTTCCGCCCATGTGCGCGACCGCGCGCTCCATTTGGGTTAGCGCGCCGATTAAGCCTCCGCCCCCGCCGCCCGCCGAGGCTACGAGTATCGCGGGCTTGCCCGAATGGCACGATACAGACGAATTGTCCGCGTCCCACTGCTTCGTCGCCTGGCACCTGCGCAGCTTGTCGAGGAAGCGCTTAAGCGCCTCGCTGACCTCGCTCCAGTATACCGGGGTTATGTAGACGTACGCGTCCGCCCGACTGAACTTTTCTTGAAGCGCGTTGAAACCGTCGGCGTCGTTATGGCATACGTGGCTTCTCTGGCAGGTTCCCCAGCCTTCGCCGCACATGTCGCAAGCGCCGATATTTAATTCGGCGAGCCTCACGACTTCGGCGTCCGAGACTTTTGAAGCCGCGTCGAAGGCCGCGGCGGCAAGCGAATCGCATATCCCCGTCTTTTTTGGCGTGGCGGAAATTATCAGCAGCTTCATACTAGAGTCCCCCCCGTTAAAAATGCAGGACGGTGTGGCAGATTTGGTCGGTGAAGTAGTCCACGCAGCACATGTCCCAAATGCGCGCCTGCACGATCCTGTGGCGGTTTACGATGTTGACCCCGCCCCTGTGCACCATGAACGCCCCGTCGTCTCCGTAGGCGTTGACCCCGACCGAGGCGCGCCGGAAGTCCCTCGGGCTGTTTCTCGGGCCGCAGATGTACGAGCGCGCCGAATCGCTTAAAAACTTCACCATGCCCTCCGCCGTCGCCAGCTCCGCGTCGGTCACGTACTCCTCCCGGAAGCCGCCGCCCGCCGCCGGGCAAAACGCGAGCTCGACCCCGTTGTCGTCGAGCTCCTTCTGCAGGCTTTCGACCGCGCTGTCCGCACAGACCAACATGCCGCAGCGCACGCCGTTTAAATCGAATATGAACCGCTCGTGCGGGCCCGGCACGATGCCCGCCTCGATCTCGACGTGGTTGATGAAATACTGCCTGACCGTACGAACGTATCCGTCGGGAAAGGCTAAAAGCATCGCGTTGTGTATTCCCTCGGCGCTTTTCTCGAGCATCCCCGCCATTATCAGCATGTTGTGCTCCTTCGCCCAGCCCGAGACGCGCTTGGTTATCGGGCCTCCGAGCTCCTCGGAGAGCGCGAGGTTTTCGGGAAGCACGCAAAACGTATGGATGCACGTTTCGCCGAAGAGGATCGCCTCGACGCCGTTTAGCGCCGCCGACTGCACCTGCTTGTACATCCGGTCGAGGTTCCCCTGCGGGTCCATCGCCTTGCACTGCACGAGCGCGCCC
>WREB01000245.1 GCA_009779525.1 Defluviitaleaceae bacterium | reverse complement strand
TGGAATTTCTGGCTAAATTCGATAATACGAACCCCGCGTTGACGCACCGCCGCGCGTATTATCAAATACCGTACATTAGCGGCGGCGGCGAGGAGCCGCGCAAACTGGAAATTTTCGATTTTTTGCCCAAGCAGGGAAACGCGGCGCTCGTTGCCGCCGACCTTGGCAAAATTGGAAGGACCGAGATTTATATCCGGTTAAACGGCAAGGAAGCTTCGATCGAGTTCCGATGCAAGGAAGGCGGCGCGCTTCGGCTAATCGAAAATAAAATAGACGAATTAACCAAGCCGCTTTTACAAAAAGGCGTCGCAAGCGTCGGGGCGAGCTACATTGAAATCGACGAGCCTTTCAACCTGCTTTCGCCCGAGCCGGGCTTGCTCGCGGAATCTCCGAGAGATACGGCGCCGAAACGCTGGATCTTCGACATGAGGGTATAAATGGATCAGAACTCAAATAATTTAAACGCCGAAGGCTTAAAGAAACGCATGAAGGCGGTCGCAATCAAGTACGATCCGACGGAAATCGCGCCTAAAGTCATCGCGAAGGGCGTCGGGACGATCGCCGAACGCATCGTAGAGCGCGGCCAGGATTCCGACGTCCCGATCTATAAGGACGCGAAGCTTACCGAAGACTTGACGCGGCTTGAGCTGGGCGAATTCATTCCCCCCGAACTCTACGACGTCATCGCGCAGGTCCTGATATTCATAAGCGATTTGGATAAATTGGAAGGGTACAGGATAAATGCCGAATAAAGTCGAAACCGGGTTTGAGGGCCAAAACGCCGCGGAAAAGTTTTTAACCGAAAAGGGACTCTCCATTATCGGGAGAAACTACCGGATCAAGTCGGGCGAAATCGATTTGATCGCGCGCGACGGCGAATATGTGGTTTTCGTCGAGGTCAAATACCGGAAAAGCCTCGATTACGGCTATCCGCGCGAAGCCGTCGGGGCGCGCAAGCAGATGAAAATAAAACGAACGTCGTTGCATTACATCCAGGCGCGCGGACTTTGCGACTGCGGATTCCGCTACGACGTCGTCGAAATCTTAAAAACTAACGCCGAAAACGAAATAACGCATATAGAAAACGCGTTCATGTAAACCGATGGAGCATATGATTGAATCCGTATCCGCCGGAAGCGCGGCGGATACGCTTGGGATAGCCAAGGGCGATAGGTTGCTTGCGGTAAACGGAAAAAGGATCCGGGACGTTTTTGATTACCGCTTCCATACGCAAAGCGAAATCGTAAAAATCAAGGTCATGAAACCTGACGGCAAAAAGCGCGCGTTTAAAATCGTTAAGGACGAGTATGACGATATAGGGCTACGCTTTAAAACATTTTTGATGGACGGGCAAAAAAGCTGTCTTAATAAATGCGTTTTCTGTTTTATCGACCAACTGCCGCCCAAAATGCGCGGCTCGCTGTACTTTAAGGACGACGACCCGAGGCTGTCGTTTTTTTTCGGCAATTACGCGACGCTGACCAACATATCGGTCCGCGAGGCGAAGCGCCTGGCCGGCTACCATCTTTCGCCGATGCGCATATCGCTGCACGCAGCGGACCCCGGGACGCGCGCGTTCATGACGGGAAGCAAAAACGCCGCGAACGTAAAAAAAATTATGCGGATCTTCAACCGCGCCGGCATATCCATGCATTTTCAAATCGTCTTATGCAAGGGGATTAACGACGGATCCGTATTGGACGATACGCTGAGGTCGCTTTTAACCTGCCTTCCCGGAGCGAAAAGCGCATCGGTCGTGCCGGCCGGGCTGACTGGCCACCGCGGCGGGCTCCATTTTATCGAACCGCACTCCCGCGACGATTTAATAAAGGCAATCAAGCAGGTTGAAAAATGGCAGCGCTTTTTTAAAAAAAGAACCGGATCGTCGTTCGTATACGCCTCCGATGAAATTTATTTAAGCGCGGGAATACGGATTCCGGATTACGTCCATTACGAGGATTTTCCGCAGTTTGAGAACGGCGTGGGAATGATCGCGGCGTTTAAGTTCCAGTTTTTGGCCGCGCATAAAAAAAGCGCCGTCGCGGCAGGACCGTTTCAAAAAATCGGAATCGTCACGGGCGAATCGGCGGCGCCGTTTATTTTTGGATTAGCCGCAAAATTTATCGCGAAGCATTCCGGCTCTTTTATTAATGTTTATATGGTTAAAAATAATTTTTTCGGCGGGAACGTCACCGTATCGGGTCTTCTGACCGGCGCCGACATAACCGCGCAGCTTTCCGACCGGTTGGCCGCTGATAAAATCAACCGCCTGTTCGTACCGAGGAACGCCTTCAATTCCGACGGCGATCTGATGCTTGACGGGACGACGGCGGACGATTTAGGCAAAAGCCTCGGAGTTGAAATAATAGTCGGCGACTCCGACGGCGGCGCTTTTTATAATCAATTGCTCGATTGCGTCAAAGCCAAATAATCTGTGGCGGCCCGTTGTCGAACGCGACGATTTGGATCAACCCGATCGCGACGGCCGGCGTCCTTTTGTCGTAGCGGTTCGTAAACGAAGCGCGGTCAAGCAGCAAAAATACATCCCGGTTATTTTCCGTTTCCACGCCGAAAGCGATTCCGACAAACGAAAAATCGAACGATGATTCGTAGATGGCGTTTAACGTGCCCCTATAGCGCATCAGCACGTTATTGCTACGGCTATACTTCGCGATTTGGCCGATGTCGGCCGACGGGTTTGCTTCTCCTATATATGAAACCGCGTCCTCGTATGACTCGAACGACTTGACGATCGTATGGAAGACGGAATTTTGGTTTTGCGAAAATTCGCGTATGTCGAGCTTGAACAACGAATACCTGATCTCGCCGGCCGCAGGCTGCGTAATCTTTCCGTTTAACTCCATTATGTCGACTACCTGACCCATTATGGGCTCGACAATTTGCTCGGCTATCGCCGCCCTCACAGGATTTACCGCGAATAAAGAGACGAAGCTAAGCATCATCGCCGTCGCCACTATAACCGCGCTCCGCTTGGCCGGACGGTAAGCAACCACCCGCTCGATCCGCTCGTTTAACGAAGTTGACCCGAACGCCAGCGGAAGCGCGTGTGCCTTGCGGACCGGGGCCATTTCCAAAAGGGCGTTCGCGTAGCTTTTTATATAGTTTGCGCCAAGCCGCTTGATCGCGCCGGCGTCGCAGCGCGTTTCCATGTCGCGCCGCAAAAAAAACCAGCCGGCCCAGGCGAGCGGGTTAAACCAGTGCGCGCATAGCGCCACGAGCCACGCGATGTTTATCAGCGCGTCCTTGTAGCGGACGTGCTGGTATTCGTGCGAAAGGACGTGCCCAAGCGTCGCCGCGTCGGT
>WREB01000244.1 GCA_009779525.1 Defluviitaleaceae bacterium | reverse complement strand
GCCCTTAATGTCCGGCGTTATCCCCGTGTATTTGTTTAAAAAATAAATCCCGACGAGCGCCGCGACAAGGTACATGGCGCAGCTGCTTAGCACCGCGCCGATAATGTTTATCTTAGGGTTCGCGATCAAAAAATAATTGAGCGGCACCTTAAGCAGGGTGCCGAGCAGCGCGCCGACGACGGGCACGTTCACCTTTCCGATCCCCTGCAGGATCCCCGTGACCGTCTGCACGAGCGCAAGCATGATGATCGCCGCGACGCCGTACCTAAGCAGTATTCCGCCCTCCGGATGGCGTGGAATAAGGAGCTTCAATATCGGGTCGCTCAGCACGCCGAGCCCGACCGCGGCCGGGATCGACACGATCATCGAAAGGCGCAGCGCCATGTTTATCTTGCCCTTGACCGCCGCGTGGTCGGATACCATCTTCGAGCCGGCGATGCTTGGCACCGCGGCGACCGCGAGCGCGGTGGAGAGCGAAACGGGAAGCGTCGTCAAAAGCACGTACTTGCCGGTGAACTGGCCGTACAGCACCTTGATTTCGCCGTAGTCGAACGCGCCCGAAGCCTCGAGGCGGCTTTGCGCCATCGTCATGTCTATGAAGTTCGCGATGCTAAAAATCGCCGTCCCGATAATTATCGGGAAGGCGATTTTTATTATTTCCTTAGCAAGTACCCGCTGGTTTTCGTCGAACCGGTTGCGTTCGTTCGGGCGTTTTACGTCATACGACGAAAACGACCTGGAATGGAACATGCGCCGTTGCTCGCCGTCGATGCGCGCCTTGATGTCCTTCGATAAAAGCGCGTAGATGCCTACGATCACAAGCAGCCCCGCGACCGCGCCTACGCCGGTACCGGCGGTGCCGCCGGCCGCGGAAAACTCGATTTTCGCAGCGTCGAAAAAAAGGTAGGCGAGCCAGATGCTAAAAACCGCGTTAAAGACTTGCTCGACCGCCTGCGAAACAGCGGTCGGGACAGTCGTGTTCATTCCCTGGAAGTATCCGCGGTAAACCGCCATCACCGCCACGATGAAGATCGTCGGCGAAAGCGTGCGAATCGCGTAGACGGCTTCGGGGTAGCCGGTTACTCGGGCGAGCCAGCCCGCGCCCAGCGCCAAAAAAATAGAGCACGCGGCCCCGCCTATCATCGCGATTTTCATCGCGACGCGGAAAACCTCGTGCGCGTTCTTGAATTGCTTGAGCGCGATTCGCTCGGAAACGAGCTTGGATATCGCGGCGGGGAGCCCCATTGAAGAGAGGATCAGCGCGAAGGTATATATGTTGTAGCCGGCGGCGTAGTACGCGTTGCCTTCGTCGCCGATCAAGGTGGTTAGCGGCAGCCTGTAAAGGAAGCCGATAAACCGCACGAAAAGGGAAGCGGCCGCCAATATGGCGGCCTGTTCCACGAAAGAAGACGGTTTCGGCTTATCTCTCATTGCCTGATTACAGCATCGAAGCCGCGGCCTCGTCCGCAACCACGACGACGTCCCGGTGCAGCTGCAGCGCGGAGGCTGGCACGAGCGGCGTCACGGGCCCCAAAAGCGCGTCGCGAAGTATTGCAGCCTTTTGGTCGCCGCTGGCCAAAAGCATGACGCGCCCGGCCATCATGATGCTTCGGATTCCCATCGTGATCGCGTGGCGCGGCACCTGCGCCTGGTTTTCGAAGAACCTCGCGTTGCTTTTTACCGTCAGCTCGGTCAGCGCGACGTAGGAGGCGCCTACCGAAAACGATTCGGACGGTTCGTTGAAGCCGATGTGCCCGTTCGCGCCTATGCCTAAAATTTGCAAACCGATCCCGCCGGAACCCTCGATTAATCCGTCGTACCTCGCGCATTCCAATGCCGGGTCGGCTGCCTCGCCGTCCGGTATGTGCAAAAGCGCCGGGTCGGCGTTGACTTCGTTAAAGAGTTTTTCGCGCATGAAGCGGCTGTAGCTTTGCCTGTCGTCTTTTTTTATCGGGTAGTATTCGTCCAGGTTGAACGCGCCCATTTTGGAAAAATCAAGCCCGCTTTCTTTGTGCCTTCGCGCGAGCTCCGCGTAAAGCCCCTCGGGGGTCTGGCCAGTCGCGAACCCGAAAACGCCGTCGGGCTTCTGCCTGAGCGCCTCCTCGAATATGTCCGCCGACTTCCGCCCGATCGAATCGTAGTCGGGCACGACGATCAAAGCGATGTTCGAATGCATGGCATGCCGCCTTTCCGTTGCTCCTGCGCTTGTTTTTCTAACGTTAACAATTAACGGTGTACGATGAGTTCCCCGAGCTCGAGCTGCTCCACGATGTATATCGCGGGAAGAAACGATACGCCCTCTATTACGAAAACCCCATAGTCGCCGATCGGTTCGGTCGTCTTAAACTTCATCTCGAAATCGCCGAAAGTGACCGTCGCGGTGTAGGTAGCGGCGTCCCAGCCGACCGTCGCGCCTATGTATTCGGCGACCGCCCTCACCGGGAAGTAAAGCAGGTCGCCCACGAAAAACGGCATTACCGCCTCGTCGAACTTCATGCTGAACATATAGTAGTTGAGGGTCCCGTCCTTCGCGTCGTAGATTATCTTGGAAGGGAAGATTCCGCCGTCCACTATGTCCTGCGGCTTGCCGCCGTCCTCGATCACGTTGACTATGCAAAGCGGTTTGGAAATCATCGGCGTTTCGTTTTCGTCGTGCTTTGAGGCGCTTATCTCGTACCTGCCCGCCGAGGGCAAAAATACCGAAGCTTCCCCGTCGTCGTCCGTAAAATACGCGATCAAGGGAAGGATCGCCCCTTCTTCGCCGGAATAAATATTGATCATCGCGCCGGCGACCGGCACCGGGCCCTCCATGAAGTCGAGGCCGAAGAGATTAAGACTAAAGTATTCGCCGCGGCCGACGGTGATCTCTTTTTGCTCGAAGAACGAATACGCCGCTACCTGCCAGTCCACGCAGTACCAGACGATTTCGTCGCCGTCGAAAAGCTCGAATGCGTCGGCTCCCGTCTCGGCGAAAGCGTCGTTTACCGCGAACATCCAAAAGCATTGGAAGTTGTCGTCGCTTACGCCCCCGATCGAATTAACCATCGCGCCGTATTCGCTTACCGTCGCTTCGTACTCGACCGCTTCGCCGAGGAGCTCGAGCGCCGTTAGCTTATCGACGCCCGCGACCGTGACCGCGGTGCGCGGCAAAATAGTTTCCTCCGCGCCGGGAATCCCGCTTTCGACGCGGATGAAGACTGTGATCGACGAATCCTCGTCCGCCGCGAAAACCTGGGCGGATGCGATTGTCATGCTTACCATGACAAGCAAAGCCATCAATTTTTTAAACATAAATTATTCTCCCCTGATCTTAATTTGATTTCT
>WREB01000243.1 GCA_009779525.1 Defluviitaleaceae bacterium | reverse complement strand
AGGACCCAGCCGGGCTTGCTTGAGAGCATGGAGGAAAGGCAGATTACCGTCGACCAAACGACGTATCCGCTAGGCGAGCCATATTTCGTCATCGCGACCCAAAATCCGGTCGAGACGCACGGTACGTTCCCGCTGCCGGAAGCGCAGCTCGACCGCTTCATGATGCAGCTTGGAATCGGCTATCCGAGTTCGGACGAGACGGCTCAAATCATTTGCGAACGCGCGGCGCGCGACCCGCTGCCCGAAATCGCACCAGTCTGCGGCAGGGACGAAATCATTGAAATCCAGTCGAAGGCGCGGGGCGTTTTCATCCACGCGGAAGTCGCCCGCTATATAACTTCGCTTGCCGAATCGACCAGGTCGAACGATTCGGTCGCGCTAGGAATCAGCACGAGGGGAGCCATCGCGCTGGCTCGCGCGTCGCAGGCGTACGCTGCGATATCCGGCCGTGTATTCGTGATACCCGACGACGTGAAGCGGCTGCTTCCCTACGTGTTCGCCCACAGGCTTATTTTGCGGGGCGGCGCCGGCGACAGGCTTACGCGCGCGAAACGCGTTGTCGCAGACGCGATAGAAACTACGCCGGTCCCGGTCGAGGATTTCGGAAAGGCCGCCCGGGTCGGCTGATGGGCGTAATCGCCGTAGTAATCGTCATTTGCGCGTGCGTATGGCTGCAGGCGCTCATTTACCGAAGGTATTGGGATAAAAACACGAGCCTGAGGCTTTCCTTCTCCGAAACGCGGGCGACGGAGGGCGACAGGCTTTTTTTGGTTGAGGAAATAACAAACAGCAAATTGCTTCCGCTTCCCTGGCTCGCCGTGAAGTTTCAGGTGTCGCGAAGGCTTTTGTTCGACGACCGGGACAATACGAAAGTCTCGGACGATTTTTACCGCAACGACTTGTTCAATCTGCTGATGTTTCAAAAAATCACGCGAAGGCTAGGTTTCGTCTGCGGCAGGCGGGGTTTTTACCAAATAAAGAGCGCCGAGCTTTTAAGCGGCGACATAATCGCGCGCAACAAATTCGCGAAGCCGGTTGAATGCGCCGCCTCGCTTATCGTGTATCCCCGCGCCGCGGACCTCGGCGCGCTTCTTACGGCGCACAGGCAGTTCCTTGGCGACATCTTCACGAAGCGCTTCATCCAGCCGGATCCGTTCACATTCAAGGGGATCCGCGAATACCAGCCCTGGGACAGCCTGCGTTCGGTCAATTTCAACGCGACCGCAAAAACCGGCGAGCTGATGGTAAACGTTTGCGACTATACGATATCGCAGGAAATCGTGCTGCTTTTAAACGTCGAAGCGTACCGCGCGTTCCCCGCGGAGGATTTGTACGAGCAGGCGATACGCCTTGTCGCCGCGCTGGCCGAATATTATTTAGAAAACGCCGTGCCGCTCATGTTCGCGTCAAACTCAGCGGGCTCCGAACCGATCGAAAGCGGGGCGGGGCAGCGGCATATCGCCGCGATTAACGAATCGCTGGCGTTAATCGACCTTTCCAAAGGCATAAACGAATCCGGCGCAAAGCTGCTTGGGAGAACTTGCGTTTCGCAGCAGGCGAAGCGCCGCGCCGGCCGCGAGCCCGCCTATGTGTTCGTTTCGACGCATCACGGAAACGACGTCTGCGAAGCGTTTACGGCGCTTATCGAATCGGGCGCCGAGGCGCTTTGGATAATTCCCGCGTACAGGGATATGAAAATAAACGCAGACTTAAGCGATCGTATCGTTCGGGCCGACTTCAATTAAAAAGCCGCGGAACGGACCGCGGCTTCTTGTCTGCGAATTATTTATAACGTCATTTTAAGGAACCTAATTTCGCCTATCAAAAAATCAAGTTTTTATCATCGCATACGTTTTTATCCGATTAAAACGGCATTTTAAGGAACCTAATGTCGCCTATCAAAAATTCCGGGTCGTCGTGGCTGCATTCTAGAACCAGCTTTGCCGACTTCAGCTCGCCCGCCCAATTAATTTCGTATAAACCCCCATAATCGCCGTAGCTCATGTCATAAAAAACGCCTTTGGGAAGTTTTTGCGTAATTTCAAAAGCGTTGTAAACCGTGGTGATTCCCTCGTCGTCCTCGAACACGACCGAAAGCGTCCCGGGTTTCGTATCTTCCCAATCGACGCAGAGCGCGGCGCTCGCGTAGTATTCGCCCATCCCGTGTTCGATAAGCGCCTCGGTCACGTCAAACTCCAGCCTTCCGTCGGGGACGCGCCAGGCGTCGACAAGCGGCGCGCCGTTGTTGCTTTTATACTTGACCACCGTTTCGGGTTCGACCGCGTATCTGTTCGTCTCGTCAAAGTCGGGCTCGATGATTATGAAATCCTCGTCCGCAATTCCCATCCAGTAAAGCGAAAGCCCGTCTATCCAGACGTTTCCGTTAAATCCCGAAATATACAATCCGTAATTTGTAAACGTGCCGCGGTAATTTAAGTTGAAGACCGTGCCTTTGCGATCAAACTCGTTGCAGCTTATCTTCGTCGAGCGACCCCAGCGCCAGTACCAGCCCGCGCCCGTCGAGCCGCCGACCACTTCGCTAAGCCCCATATCGGGCGACTCCGCCTTTGCGTAAAATTCGAGATAATAATATCCTGGCCCGTAATGGCTGAGGACATCGATTAACGGTATGATGATATGGTCGGGATCTCCGCTTAGGCTGTTGAGCCTGAGCGCGCTCCGGCCCTCGCGGACGACGCTTTCGTCAAAATCGACCTCGAGGTTTATGTTATCTTCGCCGATCCGCCATCTCGCGAGTTCCTCCAAATCCTTTTCGAAAAAATCCGGGTAGGTACGTTCGAACAGGTTCTCGGGACGCTCCCTAACTTCCGCCGCGATGTCCGAAAAATCGTCCTCGAAATCGTCGACGGTCAAAACGGGAGGCTCGTCCTCGACGACGGCGGCGATTTCGGACTCGACCGGAAGGTCTGGAGTGGGCGAAACGGTCGGGGACGGAGCCGCGTCGGCCGCGTTGCCGCCGCAGCCGCATAAGAAAAACGCAATGAGCGCGCTCATAAGTAAAAAGGGATAAATAAATTTTTTCATTAACAGATCCTCCGTATGAGCTCATGATTTTCGGATGCCGCGCTCCGCTAATCGATACCGCTTTCGGACTCGCGCCGCCATGATTATATCATCGCTCCGAAGAATGGTTAACCGAAAATTTTTTGCGCTTGGCTCGATATTATCGAAGACGCATTAAAAACGATGCCTCTATAAAAATCGCCAATGAAACTGATGTATAATATGCGCGTATGGATAAATGATTCATCGGAACGCGGCGTTATTTGCTAATGGCGGTTAATTTACCGGAATCGGAGGCATT
>WREB01000242.1 GCA_009779525.1 Defluviitaleaceae bacterium | reverse complement strand
TGGAAAGCGGCGAAACCGGGCTCGAGGACGCGATGGAGCTTTACAAGGAAGGGATCGCGCTTTCCAAATCGTGCGGCGAGCTGCTTGACAGGTATGAAAATGAGATTTCGGTCCTTGTCAAACAATCGGACGATACGTTTTCGCTTAAACCGTTTAACGGGGCGCGGCCCGAGGCTTTATGACCGATTACTCGAGTTTGATCGAAGTCAGGTTAAGCGAGCTGACTTTAGGCGAAACGCCGCTTATGAACGCGATGCGCTACGGGCTTTTTCCGGGCGGGAAGCGGCTTCGGCCGAAACTGTTACTCGCCGTTTGCGAATCCGTCGGGGGCAAAGTTTATCCCGGCGCGGTCGACTTTGCGTGCGCCGTCGAGATGATCCATTCGTACTCGCTCGTGCACGACGACCTCCCCGCGATGGACGACGACGACTTTAGGCGCGGAAGGCCGTCCTGCCACAGGAAGTTCGGCGAGGCCGAGGCGATTTTGGCGGGCGACGCGCTCCTTAACCTAGCCTACGAAACGATGGCAAACCGCCTGGCGGGCGATACCGCCTGCGCCGAAACTTACGCGAAGGCGACTTGCGAAATCGCGTTGGCGGCGGGCCACGGGGGCATGGTCGGGGGGCAGATGTCGGACATTGCGCTCGAGGGTTTGGAAGCGGACGGCGCCGAAATAATCAAGATGATCGAAGGCAAGACGGCCGCGCTGTTCGCCGCGTGCGTCAAGGCCGGGGCGGCGCTCGGGGGATACCGCGGTGAAAACGTCGTCCTTGGCGAAATCGGAAAAAAGATCGGTTTTGCGTTCCAGATCTTGGACGACATACATGACGCTTCGTACGATCAATACGGAACCGCGGCCGTAAAAAATACGGCGGCCAAACATAAAAACACGTACGTTTCGGCGCATGGCGACGCGAAGGCGCGCGAGGACTTTAAAACGCTGAAAAGCGAGGCGCTTGCGACGATAGGCTCGCTCCAGTTAAAAACCGGGGCGTTTCGCGAGATGGCGGAAATAATCTTAAACGAAGGGTTTTGACCGGCTTGGCGACGGACCCGCTGCTTGATTTTTTATCCAACAAGATATTTTTGACTTCCGTCGTTGCGTTAGCGATCGCCCAGGTGCTGAAAGCTTTGGTTGAGTATTGGAAAACGAAGTCGTGGCGGAAAGCCTTGTTTATCAGCACCGGGGGGATGCCGAGTTCGCACAGCGCGCTCGTTTCCGCGCTCGCGCTTTCGATGGGGCTCCGCGACGGTTTTGGAACCCCGCTTTTCGCGGCGTCCGCGGTGATGATGATGGTCGTGATGTACGACGCCGCCGGGGTCAGGAGGGCGGCGGGCAAGCAGGCCGAAGCGATAAATTTTTTGTTCGAGAAGCTGATCGATATGGACATATCGTTCGACCAGAAGCTTAAGGTGCTGCTCGGCCACAAGCCGATCGAAGTCGCGGCGGGCGCGATCCTAGGCCTTGCGGTCGCCGCCGTTTCGAACGCGTTTTTTTAACCGCTGATCCGGCGCCGCTTCAGTTAAGGTTCCTTAAAGGGACGGAGTTAAAATAAGCGTAAAGGGCGATATCGATTAAACGGGTAAATTCTCCTAGCGACCTTAAAAAAATGAACGCAAGCCAGCTAACAAGCTTGGCTTCGGAAATCCGCGAATTTTTGATCGGTTCGGTTTCATGCACCGGGGGCCACCTCGCGTCAAACCTCGGCGCGGTAGAGCTTACGATCGCGCTGCACGCGGTGATGGACGCCCCGCGCGACAAGATCATATGGGACGTCGGCCATCAGTCTTACGTGCATAAGATGCTTACCGGCAGGATGGGACGCTTCGGCACGCTGAGGCAGCGCGGGGGGATTTCTGGATTTCCGAAGCCCGGCGAGAGCGATTACGACGCGTTCGGGACGGGCCACGGCTCGACTTCGGTTTCGGCGGCGCTGGGCCTTGCCGTCGCGCGCGACTTAAGAAAGCGTAACGACGAAACCGGGCGCGTCATCGCGGTGATCGGGGACGGCGCGATGACCGGGGGCCTCGCGTACGAAGCGATCAACAACGCCGGCCGCGCCGAGACGGACCTACTCGTCGTGATAAACGACAACAACATGTCGATATCGGAAAACGTCGGCGCGATATCCAAGCACCTAAACGAGATCCGCACCGCCCCGATCTACCTCGGCGCGAAAAAAGAAGTCCACACCGTACTCGACCACATCCCCGTCCTGGGGGGCCCCGCTTCCCGCGCAATCGAGCGCGCGAAAGACGCGGTAAAGTACCTGCTCGTTCCGGGGGTTATGTTCGAGGAGCTTGGGTTCAAGTATTTCGGCCCGGTCGACGGGCACGATATCAAGGCGCTGATGCAGATCCTTGAAAAAATCAAGCTGATAAAGGGCCCCGTCATGCTGCACGCGATTACCGTGAAGGGAAAGGGCTACGAACGCGCCGAAAGCCGCCCCGCCAACTACCACGGGGTCGAGGCGTTTCGCGTGGAGACGGGAAGGCCCGAGTGCGCGAAGGCCCGCGAGACTTACTCCGACGTTTTCGGCGAGTACATCGCGAAACGGGCCGCGGAAGACAAACGGATAGTCGCGGTCACCGCCGCCATGCCGGACGGGACCGGGCTCTGCGGCTTCGCAAAAAAATTCCCTAAGCGTTTCTTCGACGTCGGGATAGCCGAGGCGCACGCGGTCACGTTCGCGGCGGGGTTGGCCATGGGCGGGATGCGCCCGGTCGTCGCGGTGTACTCGACTTTTTTGCAACGCGCCTACGACCAGATACTGCACGACGTCTGCCTGCAGAACCTTCCGGTGGTTTTCGCGGTGGACCGCGCCGGAATCTGCGGGCAAGACGGCGAGACGCACCAGGGAATATACGATCTTTCGTTTTTATCGCATATTCCGGGCCTGACTGTCGCGGCCCCGAAAAACAAGGCGGAGTTTTTGCTGATGCTCGACTTCGCGCTCGGCCACGACGGCCCGGTCGCGATCAGGTATCCCAAGGGCGCGGTTTCGAACGCATACCAAGAAAATAACGCGCCTGTATGCCACGGGATTTCGGAGCGGCTCGCCGACGGCGAAAGGATCGCCCTGGTATCGGTCGGGGCGATGATGGACCAGGCGGACGAAGCCGTCCGGCTGCTTCGGGAGGCTGGCCGCAGCCCGGCGCTATTTAACGCGCGCTTCGTCAAGCCGCTCGACATGGGGCTCGTTTCGCAGCTCGCTTCGTTCGAGTTCGTGTTTGCGATCGAAGACAACATACGGCCCGGCGGCTACGGGGCTAGGCTGCTTGAGGCGCTTCATTCGACCGGCAGATTCGGCGGCGTCTTCCACGGATTCGCGTAT
>WREB01000241.1 GCA_009779525.1 Defluviitaleaceae bacterium | reverse complement strand
GGCGGCGCCGGCGATACTGAAACGCCGCGATTCGGGTACGCACGGGACTACAACGCCAATCAGTATTATTTAGAACGCAAGCTCATTGCGCTCGAATGCGGGGCGCGAGAAGACGAAAACCACAACGGCGCGGCCGGACCCGCGAAGCAAACCGAGATGGACTGCCTGGTCGCGGGCTGCGGGACCGCCGCGATCAACGCGGCTTTTTTCACGCTCCTAAGCGCGGGCGACCACATCGTTTGCTCAAATCCGTGCTATTACAGCGTCCATAAATTTTTACTAGACCACTTGTCGGGCCGTTTCGGGGTTGAGGTGACTTTCGCGGACGCGACCGATCCGGAAAAAATAAAGGCGGCTGTCAAGCCAAACACTAAGATTATCCACGTCGAGACGCCGGGGAATCCCATAACCTGCATAGCCGACATCGCAGCGATTTCGGCGATTGCTAAGGGAGCGGGGGCGCTTTTGACCGTGGACGGCACCTGGGCGTCGCCGATTCTGCAGCGCCCGCTTCTGCTTGGCGCTGACCTGGTCATGCACAGCCTTTCCAAATACATAAACGGCCACGGCGATTCGCTCGGCGGCGCGGTGATCGGGCGAAAGGATTTGATCGACCGCATACGCGTCGAGGGATGCGTCAGGCTCGGGCAGCCGATCAGCCCGTTTAACGCCTGGCTAATATCGCGGGGCGCCGCGACCCTTCCCCTGCGGATGGCCGCGCACTGCGAAAGCGCGATGAGAATCGCCGCTTTTTTAGAAAGTCACCCCGCCGTCTTGTTCGTGCGGTATCCGGGCCTTATGAGCCATCCGCAGCACGAAACCGCCAAAAGGCAAATGTCCGGATTTTCCGGGATGCTAAATTTGCGCCTTAAGGGAGGAATCCCGGCGCACGAAAAATTTATCGGAAGACTGCGCCTGTTTTTAAACGCGGTCTCGCTCGGGCACAACGAAAGCCTGATCGTCCATCACAGGATGAACAAAGACGATCCGTGGTTTCCAATACTTAAGGAAACCGCGATCGACGCGGGGGAAGCCTTCATGCGGATAAGCGTAGGGCTTGAGGACGCGGAGGATCTGATCGCCGACATAGAGCAGGCGATCGGGCGCATAGGCTAACCCGTGACGCATCTCTATCACTATTTTGAAAAAGCCAAGGGCCCCTTCTTGAGCCTGACCGCGCTTTCGAATGAGGACGCGGTAAAAATCCAAGATAGCTTGAGATCCGCGCAAAAAACCTTCGCGGCGCAGCGGAGCGAATCGTACCTTCCGCGCAGAAGGGAGCTTGAGCGGCTCGCGCGCGGGCTTTTTATGCAAAAAGGAGGCGCGCCCGAAAGGGAAACCCCGCATTACTTCGTCGTCGGCGAATGCCCGTGGCTCGCCACATGGTACGAGCGAGCGGACCGCATACAGATACCGATTGATGAATTTGACATGCGGACGGTTTCGTTCACCTACGGCGACACGTTCCCGACGTTTAGCCCGAGCGCAGCCGACGGAATGGAATACCGGAGCACGGTTTATACACACGATGAAATAATTGGGATAATCGAAAGATACGGAATGCCGCAGGACAAATGGGACGAGCCGGCGTTCGGCAAACCGGCTTACGTGGAGGCGCAGGCCTGGAGCGACGAACCCGCGCTGCGTTACCGGAAGGCTTGGGAAGCGGGAGCATTAAGCTATTGATTAATAAGCTTTGTTGATCGGATAAATTCTTTTATAGACAAAAAAATAAAGCTCTCTAGCAGATTCGAACTGCCGACTTCTTCCTTACCAAGGAAGTACTCTACCTACTGAGTTAAGAGAGCGGTTTCCGAAGGATATCATACGGCAAAAACGGTGTCAAACGCGCCTTCGCGGCGCGCGCGAGGTTTAAAGCCAGCCGCTTTTTTTCGCCAGAAGCCTAACGAATTCGACGTAGTTCGGCCAGGAAATGTCGGGCGGCACTCCGTGGTCGCAGCCCGGGATGAAGCCGCCATCTTTAAAGAGCGGAGGCACGATTTCGTCCACGTGGCGCTCGAGCTCCGCTTTGCCGCGCGCGATCACGCGCTTGTCGATCCCCTGCATGAACGCCATGTTCTTTCCGAACCTGCGCCTGAAGTCCACGATGTCGTTGCCCGCGGCGACCTCCAGCGGGCTGCAGCAGTCGATGCCCTCCTCTATCCAAAGCGGAATCAGCTCGCCAATGTGCCCGTCGCTATCGACTTCTATCACGCTCGTTCCGCCGCGCTTAAGCCTCGCGACCCATTTGCGGTAGGCGGGCAGGATAAACCTGCGCGTCATCGCGGGCGAAATCATGCTGTGCGCCTTGTAAGCCATGTCTTCGTTAATCAGCGCGCGGTCGGGTATCATGCGCCCGAACATCAGCTCGAATACCTCGAGCACGAACTCGCGCCAAAATTCGGACATCTCTTCGACAAGGACCGGGTCGTCAAGCATGAGCATGCAAAGGTTTTCCATCCCGCACCACTCGCGAAGCTGCCAGAACACGCCGTTAAAGGTTATGTTATAGACGACGTCTGCGCCCTTGTTTTTCTCGTAGGCCAACGCGGCGGATTCCGAAACGCGGCCGGGCGTTTTGGGATCGTACCTCAGCATCATTTTTTTCCAGTCTTCGCGCGTCTCGACCGGGAACTTGTGCCACTTGCGCGTCACGAAATCCTTCGCCGAACGCAGGTACGACGCGTCGAACGCGTCCGATATCTCTGTGATCGCCCCCATGTGGTCGGAAATTACGTAGTGGCCGTCCCTGTGCTCGAGTATTTTCACTTCGTATTCGGGTATCATCCCGAAATTTACGTGCAGATGGCAAAACGGGATGTACGATTCGTGGGGTATGCCAAGTTCGCCTTGCGCGGCGGAAACGAAGTCGGCGCCTTCGTCAAGCCCCTGCCCGCGCCATGCGGCAAGCGTCGACTCCCTCGGCCAGCCCGGATGAAGCGGTATCCTGTCGGGTTTGCCGAATTTTATTGTCTCAATGTAACGTTCCCTGCGATTCATTTTCGCCTCCGGTCGCGCTATTTTATTTGCGGTTGTAACGCATTTCGTCGAGCTTTTTCGCCGTATCTGGATCGAGCAGCTGCTCGATCGGGTTTCGCTTGAGCGGCCGCGTCCTCGCGTAGCGCTCCCGCAGCGCCTTCTTCGCGCGTTCGATGCTTTGGAGCAGCTCGCGGGCAGATATCCGGCACGCGCCCTGCCCAATTATTATAAGCTGCTCGAGTCTGTCGGAAGTCGCGACCGTGACGCTGTCGCGCCTTGCAAGCCTTTGCGCGGTGCGCTCGATGTAGCGGTCGGCGGTTTCCGCTTCCCTGGTGAAGACGATCATTATGTTGTGGTATTCTTCGACG
>WREB01000240.1 GCA_009779525.1 Defluviitaleaceae bacterium | reverse complement strand
CCGGTCCCGGTTTTGTAGAGCGCGTCGGTCGTCCAGCCATCCTTAAGCTTGAGCTCGTACGTGAGCGCAAGCGGCGCAGTGCCTGTTATTTGCGCGACCGGCACGTCCCAAATTATCGAATCTCCGGAAATTGTAAACGGTGATCCGGTCGGAGGGCTTTCGGAAATCTCGAACCTCGGCCCGAAGGCGTCCGTGATGGTAAACGCTGAGCCTTCCTTCAACGGGTTTTTGCCGTCGAAGGTACTGCCCCACGCGTATAGGGTTACGGTAAAGGTCCCGTCGTTGTTTTCGACGACTTTTTTGCCCGTCCAAACCTCACCGGGCTGGAGGCTCGTAGGAATTTTGGAACTATCGCCTTCGTCCTCTATGTCGAAATAATCGCTGATGGGCCATTCGCCGACGCCGCTTTCGTTAGCGACGGCGTTGAAGCGGCTGAAGCCCGGGGCCAGACCCATCGCGAGCGTGATCGCGAGCAGCGCCGCGCCGCCTCGCGTCAGCCAGTTGCCTATCGATTTCCGTGACGTTTTTTTCATTTTTTTCCTCCTACGGAAAAATATAAAACGTTCATATCTTAAGCGTCGTCGACGCTGCCATCCGAATCATTTATGAGCCTAGCCCAGACTATGAGCCTGTTGGTGCGCCCCGAAACGCTTATAACCGGATCGCAGGTCACGAGCGTCAGCATGTGCGACTCGGAAGAGAACGGGTGCAGCACCCACAAGTCGTCCTTTGTCACGATGACCGACCTGTAAGTTTCGTAGGCGTATTCGGTCCCGCCGAACGTTATGTTTATCAAGTCGCCCGGCTCGAGCTTGTCCATATACCGAAACGGCTGCATCCCGCTGTTGGAGGTTCGGTGCGCCGCTATCACGCAGTTGCCCTCGCGGCCCGGAAGCGCCGTCCCCCTCAGGTGGCCCGCGCCGTGGTGCAGCTCGTCGCCGGTGCCCTCGAGCAGGTTTGTCTTGACCTCAAGCTTCGGTATCATTATCGTGCCGAGCAGTATGTACTGGTATTCCTCCACGCCGGAATATTCTATCGATTCGCCGGGCAGCTCGGTTATTTCGGCGAAGGCGTCCTCGGCGTAATAGTATTCGATTATTTGCGTTTCATCCGTCCCGATTTCAAGCGGAACGACTTTCGGGCCGGTCTGTTCCTCCGCGCCGCCGTAAATTATATGAGGGACCCCGGGGGGCTCTGGCTCGCCCGTCGTTGTTTCTTCCTGGCCGTTCTTGCCCGACACCGCCCATGGATACCGCGCGGCTTCTATTATAAAGGGCGCCGCCGCGCAAACGCATCCCGCGACTATAAGCATTTTAATTGAAATATTTTTTTTGTTCAGATTATTTTTACCCAAAATAAACGTCCGCCTTCATAACGGCGCGGCAAAGCCTCGATGCATAACATATTATATTAGTTAATGAAAATTAACGCAACGCTTTTCTTACCCGCAGTTTTATATTTTGTATGACATTTTAATTACGCGTTAACTTTATTTCCGCGGGGCGCAAACTGACGCTTGTTCTTTTATTTTGGCGCGTCCGGATATATAATCGGAACGTCGGCGGAAGCGCGGCTGACGCAATCGCCGCGCCGGCGGTTTCCGCTTGAATCGGGGGGGCTTTGGCGGATGAAGGTCTACATCGGCTCGTTTCTTGCGAAATACAACCTTTTTTTCGGGATAACGGACGGCGGCGACGTAAGCGCGACTTTCAGGGACGAACTCGACAACGAATCGTCGAAGCTTTCCTATATATTATTCATCGCTCTAATAATTTGGCTCCCCTACATCCCGATCGACATGGAGCTTCATAAATATCCCCCGCTCGCGCTTGCGCTGAGGCTGGGCTTTTCGCTCACCGCGCTCGTAATGCTCGCTATTAAGTGGACGAAGGCGAAAAAAATCCGGTCCAGCCTGATAATCATCGTAACGATGTCGTATTTATTTTTAGCGACGGCGCTCGTGACTTCGACTTCGGGAGACATGTTTCAAGCCTACATGGGCGGGTTCATGCTTGTCATAATGATCCCGGTTTTCGCCCCTGTGTCGCTTCTTTTTAAGATATTAATCCCGGCGGCGTCGTTCGCGCTTTTTTTTGCCGTCGGGATCACGGAGGGTATCGACTATTCGGAGCCCGGGATAAGGTACGCGATGAACGACATGACGGTCTCGCTTTTTTTAAGCGTGCTGTTTTCGATAAGCCAGAACAACCTCAGGCATTCGGCTTGGAAGCAGCGGCAAAAGCTTAGGGAAATGGTCGAAAGCAACGATAAAAACCTGGCGACGATTTTCGACCTCGCTAAGAAGGCGGAAGCGTCGGACCGCGCGAAAAGCGAATTCCTCGCGATGATGTCCCACGAGATACGCACGCCGATGAACGCGATTATAGGGATCGCGCAGATCCAGCTCCACAACAAGAACCTGCAGCCCGAATACGCTTCCGCGCTCGAAAAAATCTACAACTCGGGCAACAGCCTGCTTGGCATAATCAACGACATACTGGACTTATCTAAGATCGAGACGGGCAAACTGCAGCTTTGCCCCATCGAATACAGCGTGCCGCGCATGATCAACGACTCGGTGCAGATTAACGTCGTCAGGATCGGCCAAAAGCCCGTCGAATTCGTGCTAGAAATAGACGAAGACCTGCCGAAGCGGCTTATCGGGGACGAGCTTCGCATAAAGCAGATTCTAAACAACATCCTTTCAAACGCGATCAAATATACCGAGCGCGGACGCGTGATCCTCACGGTAAAAAGCCAAAGAAAAGGCGACTCGGTCGCGCTTCGCTTCACGGTCGAGGACACGGGGCAGGGAATAAAGGACGAAGATAAGGGAAGGTTGTTCCTCGAATACCAACGCTTCAACGACGAGGCGAACAGGGCGACGGAGGGCACGGGGCTAGGATTAAACATCACCAAGCGGCTCGTCGAGCTGATGGACGGAACGGTCGAAATGGAAAGCAAGTACGGCGTCGGGACCGTCTTCACAATCACGGTCATGCAGGAATCGGCCGAGATCGACACCGTCGGGGCCGAAATGGCGAGGGAGCTTAACAGCTTCACGTACAGGGGCGAGCGCGCCTTGCAAAAACACGACGTCCCGATCGAGTCGATGCCGTACGGCAGCGTGCTGGTCGTCGACGACGTCGAAACCAACCTGTACGTCGCGAAGGGGCTGCTTTCGCCCTACAAGGTGTTCGTCGACACGGCCGGAAGCGGTTTCGAGGCGATCGAAAAAACCGACGGCGGGCGGACGTACGACATCATCTTCATGGACCACATGATGCCGCAGATGGACGGGATCGAGGCGACGCAAAAGCTCCGCCAGAAGGGCTACAAGGGTGCGATTG
>WREB01000239.1 GCA_009779525.1 Defluviitaleaceae bacterium | reverse complement strand
GACTTCGGCGCCCTCACGTGCTAATTCGAGCGCGGTCTCGCGGCCGAGCCCGCTGCTTGCGCCGGTGACGAGCGCCTTTTTTTTATGAACCGCGCCGCATGAACCCATCCCAGCCACCTCAAACCTTCCTGAACAGCTTGCATTTGCCCCCGTCTAGCTCTTCGCGGACGCGGTTGTACGTTACGATATCGTAAATCGACGCCTGGATCGGGGCGGGCCTTTCAAACACGCCCATCAGGTACCTGTAGTACGATTCTTCGTCGGGCCACTCGAACTCCTGTATGCGCGAAGTCATCCTTATAGCGAGCATGAATTTATAATCAGTTTCTATAAGCGCCTTGGCTACGTCCGTTTCCCTCGATTGAAAATCCGCGGCGTATATGTTCGGGTCCTGGGCGGTCGCGCGTATCGAGCGTTCGACGCAGCCGCACGAATGAATGACGAACGGGCCGAGGCTTTCGCCCATCAGCTTCAAGTACGGCGCTTCGAACTCCCTGTACGCTTCGTCGGAAATCAAGTGCCTGACCTCGGAGCAGATCATGAAGCCCTTGTCGGCGCATACGATAAGCTCGGGCGCCGTCTTAAAACAGACGGCTTCCTGGTACGCTTTGACCGCTTCAATCAGGACGCCGGTTATCATTTCCAGCAATTTTTTAAGCGCCGCGGGCTCGTCGTAAATCCATTCCATCAGGCGCGTCGTGCCGAGCAGGTAGTTGGCGGTGTCGATCGGGCCGGTGTAAATCGGCGATCTGACCGCGAGCTCGCCTCCGGTCGCCTCGTAAACATGCCTCGCAAACAAAGAGGCGCCGCCGAACATGCACTCGCCGATCGGCTTTAATTTTATTTTGTCGACGTCAGCCGCGGTTTCGACGCACGGGACCGGATGGTATAAGCCGGGCTGCGCCTCGTACTCGACGAGCCTCGCCCCGAAAATTTCGGCGAGCCCCTGCGACTGCCCGTACCTTTCGCGCGGTATCACGAGAGAGGGGCATTCGTCCCCTTTATAGGCGCTTTTGGCTTCCGCGTGCATGTTGAAGAGCTGCTTTTTTATCGATTCGTCGAGCCACGGATAATCGCCCGGCGCGTTTTTGAGCGGGATCTGCCCGGCCGGAAGCGTTTCGGCGCGGCACGCCTCGATATCGGGCCGGCTGGCCAGCTCAAGCGCCGCCTCGCCCGCGTGCTCGCGTTTCGCGAATGAGTCCCACTTGCGTTTTCGCCGCTCGCGCTCCGCCTTATCCAGCGGATAATAATCGAAAATAATAATTCCCCCGATGCGATCCTTTATTTTTTTCCGTATTCCTCGACCGCGTCGCGGACCGCCTCGAAGCGCCAGAGCTCCGTCGGCATCCCGTCCGCCGCGGCGAGCAGTATGAAATTCGACGCCAAAATCCGCGGAGTAAGCGTCCGCCTTACGCAGTCGATGATGTCGTCCCTGCTTGCGCGCGGGTTTTGGAATACGCCGCCGTCGAGCGTCCCGACGATTATCAAATTTTCGCCCAGCGCGTCGAGCGCCTCATCGAATTCGCAGTCCCCGAAAACGGGCGGCGTAAGCGTGTGGATCCCGTCCATCCCGGTTTCCGCGAAAAGACTTAGCAGATTTTTTAGGTGGCCGCACATGTGCACGACGGCTTTTTTATCACGCGAATGCATGATGTCTGCGAAGTCGCGCACGTGGCCTTGCGAATAGCGTTTATAAACGGAAGGGCTTACTAAAAGTGAACTCGTGTTTTCGACGGGTATGACGCATTCGTAAGGCATGTAATCGGCGATCAGGCCGTATTCGACGATATTGTTGCGGTGCATGGTATCGATCAGCGTTTCCATCGTTTCGGTTTCGTCTTGAAAAAGCGCGTAAAAGTTTTCCGCGCCGCATTCGTATTCGATTAGCTCCTGCACCGGCGAAGGGCCGACGATCGGGGCGTAAAGCCCGCTTCGCCCGATTTGCTCCTCCGCTTTCCCGTAGACGTCCGCGTCCGGGTCGTGTTCCGACGCCTCCGATTCCTTCATCGACAGCAGCGCGGATAGATCCCCGGCGTTTTCGACCGCGTACTTTACCGGGTGCGAATTTTTTGAGACGCCGGTAAGCTCCTTTTTCCCGAGCTTGCGGACGGTGGTTTCATAACCGTCGGCCACCCTCGTTTCAACCTTGTAACCGCGGCTTTTTTTAAACGGATATTTGGGGGTCCCGTCGAACGGAATCGAATAGCCGCCAAACTGCAGGATGTCGCAGCCGATCTTCCGGTAGAAGTCGTGGGCGGGTATTTTAGAAAATTCATGGGGCATTACGCTTCGCGTCGCGTCGTCGGCGAGCGTGGTCCATGGAACCCTGTCGGCGGGCCGTCCGTACAGCGCCGCAAGCATACGATCCTTACCGTCCATACGGTTAAAATAACATGATAACAATTTGATTACAATTAATTCGCCCCGTTGTATAATTTTATTAAATTACCGGTTGGTCGGGGATGCGAAATCGAATTCGATATAATAGAGCGCGTTTATAAAAAAGCGGAAGCGTCGGGCGACGGCGGCCCGTTTGAGGCGGGGCTTGCGATTCGCCTTTTTATACCGCGCAGAGGCGAACTAAAAAAGCCGCGGCCCGCTGTCGTCTTTTTTTTCGGCGGCGGGTTTGAAACGGGATCGATCGAGCAATTTAAGCCGCATTCGGAAAGGCTCGCCTCTATCGGTATCGCCGCCGCTACCGCCGAGTACAGGATAAAAAGCAAGCACGGCACGACTCCGGTCGAATCGATTCGCGACGCGAAGGACGCGCTTTGCTACGTGAAGCGAAACGCGGACGAATTTTTTATCGATCCTAAGCGCATACTCGTTTCCGGCGGCTCGTCGGGAGGCTACCTCGCCGCGGCGTGCGCGCTTCTTACCGGCGCGGAGTATGATTCGGGCGGCGTCAGCGAAATACCCGCGGCGCTAGTGCTATTCAACCCGCTCCTTGACGCGTTAAGCGGAATCGGGAAAAAAATGATGGGAGGCCTTGCGGCCGAGCTCGACTTGATTTCAAAAGTCCGAAAAAATCAGCCGCCGGCGCTGATACTGCACGGCGAGGACGATTCCGTCACGCCGATCGAAGCGTCTTTTATTTTCCAACAAAAAAGCCGCGCTCTGGGCGCGGAATGCGAAATAGTATCGTATCCCAAGAGGGGACACGGGTTTTTCAATTACGGGGTCGAACCGGACAACGGGATCTACCATGCGACGCATGCCGAACTTGAGAAGTTTTGCGCGCGGTTTTAATGAACGGATTTGCGGAAGGGGAGCGCGGATTGAGCGATAGAAAGCCGAACGTTATCCTGATCAATTGCGACGACTTGGGTTACGGCGATCTCGGCTGCTACGGCAGCG
>WREB01000238.1 GCA_009779525.1 Defluviitaleaceae bacterium | reverse complement strand
AGTGTTTAACTTGAACCATTTGAACTACATAAGCGGGATTGACGCGTATTATGTCGTCCAGCCGACCAGCTATGCGGCGTACCAGTTGTTTTTAGAAGATGTCATGATAAATGAAGACGCCCAATTCGACATCTATATATTTAACTTAGACTCGCGTACCACGTCCTTTTTCCGCGATTCGGGGAAATTCGTGCCGCTGACCGAATCCAAGCCGATTTCGGATTATTTTGACGACTGCTTCGATTGGGTAGGCGACGCGGCGAAAAAAGACGGTGAGATATGGATGCTCCCGCTTTATTACATTACTCCAATCCTTTGGTACGTGCCCGAAAACTTCGAGCGCTTAGGGCTTAATCCGACGGATTTCGCGCTGTTTGACGATTATTTGGAAACCGTCGCTAGATTTAATATAACAAACAGGGACGAATACAAATCATACGCCACTAATATCAACGTGTACGAGGACTACTGGCTTTGGCAATATACATTGGCGTACGCGGGAATAAACGACGAAGACTTTTTTTTCGATACGGAACTGTTCGGGAACTACTTCAAGACGCTTTGGACGGGTTGGATGCGGTACGGCAACCCGGCGCTGCCCGAGGGGCACCATCCGCTCCTGCAGTACGACTACATGCATTACAGGGAAAATAACAAGCGTAGACTCGACTACGACCTCGAAACGGTCGTATTCAAACTTGAATTGCTCAACAACCAATTCCAAGAAGCACGTAATGCCATCGAAAGCTGGCGCGCCCTGCCGCAGCCGAGGCTGTCAGCGAATGTGAACAAGACTTATTTTAACGTTAATTACGCGCTGGTCAATCCGCACAGCAAAAATATGGATCTTGCCATAGAATACCTTGAAGCTGCGGCAAGCGATATGCTATCCGCCATCACCGCCCCGGCGTTCGTCATAGAGAATACGGCCGCGTACAGGGAGCATTACAACATGAACATACCGGTTTACAGCGACCTGCATGCGATATTTTCCGAAGGCGAGGCGATAAGCGACGCGTTTCCCTTCGACTACGGCGTGGTCGACGCGTATCAAAACGGAGAGATGTCGCTCGACGATGTGATAGACACCCTTAACTTACAATATAGCATTTGGAAGCATGAGTAGCGCGGATCATCAAGGTTAAATCGAACAGGATATTTTTTCGCTTTGCCCGCGTTCGCGGGCTTTTTTTTTTTTTGAAAACACCCTCCTCGCCCCCATGTCTTTGTCCGACGGCGCCAGGTTCGTCGCCGGAAAGTAGCCCCGTCTAACGGTGTAACTCAATTGACATATTCGTGCGCCGCTGTAAAATGAAGGCGCAATCACATTATTGAACCAGGGGAGGTTCGGCAATGAGAAGATATCTATGCCTTGCCGCCGCGTTTGCACTTTGCGCGGCGCTTGTTTTCGGGTGCGCGGGTAAACAGACGCCCGCGAGCGGGGACGCGGGCGCCGGGGGCGAGCCCGAAAAGGTTACGCTTAAGGTTTGGGTGCCGGAAAACCAGGTCACGACCGGCACGATCGAAAGGATGCAGCGGCAGTTCGCGGAGAAGAACCCCCAGTGGGACATCACGTTCACGACCGAGATCCAGGGCGAGGACACCGCGATGACCGAGGTGACCAAGGACGTCTCTAACGCGGCCGACGTCTTCTTCTTCGCAAACGACCAGATAGGCACGCTGGTCAACGCCGGGGCGCTCGCGAGGCTCGGCGGCGTGACCGAATCGATGGTCAAAAACACGATGCCTCAGACGGTCGTCGACACCGCGACGGTGGACGGCAGCCTATACGGAATCCCCTTCACGCACAACACCTTCTTCATGTTCTACGACAAGACGCTGTTCGACGAATCGGACATAACGAGCCTTGAGAAAATAATGGCGAAGCGGCTTCCCGAGGGAGTCTACAACTTCCAGTTCGACCCGGCGGGCGGCTGGAAGGGCGGCGCGTTCTACTACGGCGCGGGCCTGACCATCTACGGCGCCGACGGCGTCACATTCAAGGACGGTTGCAACTGGAACAACGCGCTTGGCCTTTCCGTGACAAATTACCTGATCGATTTGCTTAACAACCCTTGGTGCGTGCACGCCGAAGACGCGCCCACCTCAGAGCTGATATCCGACGGAAGGCTCGGCGCGTGGTGGGACGGCTCGTGGAACTACCCGACATATAAAGAGATTTTGGGAGAAAACCTTGGGCTTGCGATTCTCCCGACGTTTAACCCCGACGGGACGGACAGGCAGCTTAGAAGTTTCTACGGCTCGAAAGTCATAGGGGTCAACGCCCTTGCTAAGTTCCCGCAGGTGGCGGTCGCGTTCGCCGCGTTCATCGGCGACGAGGACATGCAGGTGCTCCGCTTCGTCGAGACGCAGCAGGTCCCGACAAACCAGCAGGCCGGCGCGAGCTCCGCAGTGCAGACCGACGAGGTCGCCGCGGTCATCGTGCAGCAGGCGGCGAAAGCCAGCGTGATGCAGCCGATCAGCGCCAACTTCAACGAGCGCTACTGGGCCAACGCGGGCGCGCTCTTCGGCGAGATCTACAGCGGCGTGCTTACAAAGGACAACGCTCAGGAGAGGCTTGACACGTTCGTCGAAACGCTTAAGGTCGACGAATAGCGATGGAGGAAAACACGGGCTTTCTGACCATAGAAGCCGTAAAGAAGGGCGACGCGCTAACCAGGCTTTCGGCGGTCGTGTTCGGGCTCGGCAGCCTGCTCCGCGGGCAGCCGGTCCGCTTCGCGCTGCTTATCGCGGCGGAAATCGCGTATGTCGCGTATATGGTCCTCTACGGGGCGGGGGCGCTTGTCAACCTGACGACGCTCGGCACCGTCGAGCAGTCGGACAAGTTCGACGAGGCGCTTGGCATCTACGTCACCGCAGCCGGCGACAACTCGATGCTTTTTCTGCTGTACGGAGTCACGGCGATAATCATAACGCTCGCGTTCTTGTACGCGATGAGCGCTAGCGTCAGGTGCGCGTACACAGCGCAGCTTAAGAAGGCGGCAAATAAGCGCGTCGACACGTTTGCGGAGGACGTCAGGTCGCTCCACGGCAAGAATCTGCACAAGCTGCTTTTGACCTGGCCGCTTTTCGGCATCTTCGTTTTCACGATCGTGCCGCTCGTCTTCATGATTTTAATCGCCTTCACCAACTACGACAGGGCGCACCAGGTGCCTGGCAACCTGTTCACCTGGGTCGGCGTCGACAACTTCATAACGATGTTCTCATTGGGCAGGACGGGCTTCGGAAGCACGTTCTTCCCGGTTTTGGGCTGGACGCTGATCTGGGCGGTGTTCGCGACGTTCTCGTGCTACCTGCTCGGGATGCTGCTTGCCATCGTTATAAACCGCAAAGGAACGATGTTCAAGAGCTTCTGGCGGTTCATGTT
>WREB01000237.1 GCA_009779525.1 Defluviitaleaceae bacterium | reverse complement strand
GTCGAACGCGATTTCCGTCGGGTGCACTTCAAGCGCGAACCTTACCCCGCATTCGTCGAACACGTCGAATATCGGCCCCCAGAGGCGCACGATCTCGTCGAACCCGTCCTCGACCATCTTTTCGCTCGTCTGCGGGAACGAATACCAAAATTTCCAAATCGGGCTCCCCATAAATCCGGTCACGACTTTGACGCCCATCGCCTTAGCCGCGCGCGCCGTCTGCTTCACCTCGTTTACCGCCCACTCGCGTATCTTTTCGGCGTTTCCGGCAAACTCCGCCGGAGCGAAGCCGTCGTGGCGGCCGTCGATCAAATCGCCGACGCACTGCCCGGAAAGATGGCAGCTAATCGCGTGGCAGCAAAGGTTGTGCTTGGCGAGGATCGCCTTGCGGCCCTCGACGTAGGCCGGGTCGCCGGCCGCCCTGTGCACGTCGAGATGGTCCCCCCAGGTGCAAAGCTCGACCCCGTCGTAACCCATGGAGGCGATGAGCCCGCATGCGTCCTCGAAGGGAAGGTCGGCCCATTGGCCGGTAAAAAGCGTAACAGGTCTTGCCATCAACGCACCCCTATCTTTTTATCATCGAACGATTAATGATATTATACAAAAAATAAAGCCGAATGGAAGGACGCCGGCCAAACGCAACGGCGGCGTCATATGCGGCAGGCAAATTCAAGCCCCGCCGCGGGAGGGTATATGAACGAAAAGAGGATCCGCTGCCCCGAATGCAGGAAGATGTACGATTTCGCGTCGTTCAAGCAAAAGGCCTGCCCCGAATGCGCCGCTAAGGAAGCCGAAAAGTACGCCCGCGTCAGGGCGCTGGTCAAGGA
Organism: Defluviitaleaceae bacterium; assembly: GCA_009779525.1. Next base: position 2,580 of record WREB01000237.1, on the reverse strand, counting down.
AAAACCCGGAATCAACCTGCTTAAGGTTTCGGAAGAAACCGGCGTCCCGCATACGGAGCTGCTTCGTTACATAAAGGATAACAAATTGGAAACGACGGGAGGGACGGGCCATGCTTCGCGCTGCGACATTTGCGGCGCGTTCGTCGGAGAAGGCGAAAGGTGCCGCGCCTGCGTAAGGAAGCACGGCGCGTTCGATTCCCAGGCAAACTTCAAAAAAAAGAGGCTTTAGATCAAAGCCTCTTTTTTATATTTACCAATTTCGGATTAATGGATAATTATGGCAAGCGCATTATTTGCCCGCATTTCCTACGGTAGAAATTTTACGGTTCCGCTTTCGGTGACGCCTCCGTTATTGAACGAATCCACGGTAAAATAATAGCTTACGCCCACGTTTAGTATGCGAACGTCATGGCTTAGCGCCTCGGTGATGTAGTAGTGGTTGTACAATTCGTCGGGATTCGTTCCAAGGCGAATCAGGTAGCCGTCCGCGCCGTTTACGGCGGGCCATTCGACCTTCGCCCTGCGCAAGTCGTCCGGGTTTCGTTCGATTGTAAAGCCGGTCACGGGCGGCGGAGGGTCCTGGTAGCCATTGCCGAAAACGCGCAGCCCGCTGATCGCGAAGTTTAAGCCTTTCGGCATTTTTTTCGCCTCGGTGTAATTTATTACGCGGACGTAGCGGGCCTTGACGGGTTTCTCGAGTTCGAAATAATCGTGGGTGGTATCCTGCGCCTTGTACGGCTTCGCGGTCGCGCCTTTCCGGTTCGCGAAGACTTGCCAGTCTTTTCCGTCCAACGAGTATTCCAAAAGGTAACGGTAGCAAAACGTATTGTTTCGCAGGGTATTTACGCCTACCGGCGAAACGTTTTCGGTTATCCCGTCGTCGGCGAAGTTAAGCTGGATCGCGCGGACGTCGCAAACGCCCCCCAGATCGGTCATGAGCCAGTCGCCGGGCTTCATTCCGGACGCCGACCACCAGTCCTGGAGATTTTCGTTGAAGGCAAGCTCGGGCCCCTTGCCCGGAAGCGACGAGGAGGCAGTGGCCGACGTGTTCAACGAAAGCAGGTTCCAGTCGGGGCGGTTGTCTTCGAAACTCCCCGCTCCAAGCACATATTGGGGATAGTCGCCGAACGCCATGTCGGAATAGACGCGGCCGTCCTCAATGAAGACGCGGTGCAGCGAAAGCCTTCGCTCGAGCGAGCAGTTTTTTATGATGCACACGGTGTTGACCCGCCAGTAGTCCCCGTTCCAGTCCTTGAATATGCCGCCGTTCGCGGCGCCCCGTATGAAGCCCGTGTTTTTATACGAAATCGGGCTGCTTTCGATATAGGTGAACGGCCCGAGCGGACTATCCGAGACATAACAGCCCGTCGCGTACGTCGAGCCCTGCTGGTTGCAAAGATACGAAAAATAATAAAGCCCGTCGTGCTTGATCATGCGCCCGCCCTCAAGCCACCGGCAGTACTCGAAGTACGGGGTGCACCGCTCGTTGTTTGCGCCGGGGTTTTCGAAGCCGTGGTTCATGTAGTCCTTCTTTATCAGCTCGACCGGGTCTTTTTTATACTTAAACCCGTTCTTGGGATCGACCTCCCCGCCGTAAAGCGGGTTGTCCCTGCTGCTTCCGTAATAGATGTATACCTTTCCGTCGTCGTCGACGAAACCGTTGCCGTCGAACATGTTAAGCGTGTCCGAGATGCGGCCGACCAACTCCCACGGGCCGTCCTTTTTAGGGTTGGCCGGCGAAACGAACAGCCGGCTCCCGTGAAAGTTGGCGTACATCCTGTCCTCGTACGCGAACACGTTCCCGATCCAGCCCATGAAAGTCGGGCAGTGCACGAAATTCCAATTGACCAGGTCCGGGGACCACCAATAGCCGTCCGCCGCCGCGGCAAACAGGTAGTATTCGCCGCGAAAGGGCACGATCGAGGCGTCGGCGAGCATTCGGGCGTTGAAATCGCTCGTGTGGTTGAGGTACGGATATGAAATGTTGATGGGGTTCGCGAATGTCGACGGCTTTTTGCTTAGCACGGCGACGTTGCCCGGCGCCGCCTCCGCGTCGCCGACCGCTTCGGCGTGCTTATGGCCGCCGACAAATGCGGACGAAACCGTTAGCGCGAACGCGAGGAACAGTGACATGGCGATTCTATTCATTTGCGCGCCTCCTTAGTAAGTTTTCAACGATGTGCGGTTCGTTTGAAAATGTTTTTTTCGGCTTGACTCGAGCGCGAAGAAGCCTGAGTTCGACTGGTCATTTTTTGCACAGCGCCGTTTCCATTTAAGCGCTGAAAAAAACCGGGCTGCATTTAAAAAGGCTATGACCCGGCCGGAAATTTTTCGCTTCCCTGTACGGGCGTAGCTTCGAGCGCCTCGTAACCCTCGCCCAGGATCCTAGCCAAATATTTATTGAATCTATTCGAATCCCCGCTTACGTAAACCGTACGCTCGCCGTTTTTATCGGAGACGCGAAGCATTCCATTTTCGCCCAGGATCCTTTTCGCCGCTTTCGCGGTGTGTTCCGCGAGGTTTATAAGCGGGACTTCCCCCATCGTATTTACTATCGCGCCGTTTAGCAACGGATAGTGC
>WREB01000236.1 GCA_009779525.1 Defluviitaleaceae bacterium | reverse complement strand
GGCGAAGGACATCCGCCTCTACAACCAGGCCGAGACCGTCTCGGAGATACTCGGAAGGCGGCTCTCCAACAAGATGTGGATTTGGTTCTTCAGGAAAATATCGTTTTCGAGCGGCTTGTCCGGCGCCGTCGGCGCGCTGGCCGGGGGCCTCGTATACATGTTCATCGGGCTTCGCGCGCTTTACGGAATGTACGGGATAGGCAGCGTCGTGCAGTACGTCGGGGCGGTAACCAACCTGATAAACGCGTTTTCGGGGATCACCAATCAAATAGGCAGCATCGCGGTAAACCTGCCGTACATGCAAAACGTCCACGAGTTTCTAAGTTTGCCGGCTCCGGATGATTCGGGCGTAAAGGCGACAGCCATTGAAAAACACGAAATAGAATTCGAAAACGTCTCGTTCAAATACGAGGGTTCGGACGAATACGCGCTTAAAAATGTCAGCCTGAAGTTTACGCCCGGAAAACGCCTTGCGGTCGTCGGGATGAACGGAAGCGGCAAGACCACGATGGTCAAGCTTCTCTGCCGGCTCTACGAGCCGACCGAAGGAATTATTAGGCTTAACGGGGCGGATGTCCGCGAGTACGCGCGCGCGGCGTATTCGCGGCTTTTTAACGTAGTTTTCCAGGATTACAAGCTGTTTTCGCTTCCAATCGGCGAAAACGTGGCGGCGGCGCTCGGGTACGATAAAACCGCCGCGGCGGCCGCGTTGGCTTCGGCCGGGTTCGGCGAAAAACTCGAATCGCTTCAAAACGGGCTCGATACGATGGTCGGGAAGGACTGCGATAAAAACGGCACGCTGTTTTCGGGAGGCGAAAACCAGAAGATGGCGATCGCGAGGGCGATTTACAAAGGCGCCCCGTTCGCCGTTTTCGACGAGCCGACCGCGGCGCTCGACCCGATTTCGGAATACGAGATCTACACGAGGCTCAACGAAATTATCGGGGACAAGACCGCCGTTTTCATTTCGCACAGGCTTTCTTCCTGCAGGTTTTGCGACGAGATCGCCGTCTTCCACGAGGGGCGCGTCGCGCAGACCGGAAGCCACGAAAAACTCCTTGCCGAGGAAGGCGGCCGGTACGCGAAGCTTTGGGCGGCCCAGGCCGTGCACTACGCGGACGCGGAAGGGCCGGTCGAAACTAGTTGAGGCTGACGGATAAAAAGGGCCCGCTTTGCATGATACTCGCCTCGATATGCTGGAGCTTCGGGGGTCTGTGCATAAAGTTCATCCCGTGGGACGCCGCCGCGATCATAGGGGTAAGGGCCATGTTCGCCGCGGCGGTGTTCGCCGCGTACAGAAGGGATGTAAGGATAAAATTTACCGGCGGCAACGTTTTGACCGCGCTCTGCCTTTCCGCGACGACGATTCTGTTCGTCTACGCCAACAAGCTGACTACGGCCGCCTCCGCCATTTTATTGCAATTCACGGCTCCTGTATTTATAATACTTATCCATCTCGCCGTTTACGGAAAGAAACCGAAGCCGGCCGAGCTCGCCGCCGTGGCGGCGACCGTCGCGGGGATGCTCCTGTTTTTCGCGGACAGCCTCGGCTTTAATTTTTTGGGAGGCGGCGGCGCGCCGGGCGGGACTTTCGGCAACTTGCTTGCGGTCGCCTCGGGCCTTTCGTTCGCCGGGGTCTTCGTATGCAACAGGCGCAAGGACGTCGACACCGAGCAGGCGCTGTTCCTCGGCTTCTTGATAAATTCGACGGTCTGCCTTCCGTTCGTCGCGGCGGGAGTCACCGCGGAGCCGGTCGCCTGGGGATTCGCCGTTTTTCTCGGGATCGTGCAGGTCGGGTTCGCGTATATTTTTTTCTCGGTCGGGATAAAGCGGACGCCAGCGCTCCTCGCCTGCCTCATAACGGCGATGGAGCCCGTCCTTAACCCGGTCTGGGTTATGATCGCCACGGGCGAGAGACCCGGGGCGCTGTCCATTATAGGCGGGGCCGTCATCATAGCCGCGGTGGTCCGCTATAATTTTTGGTTCGAACGAAACGCGGGGAAGGAAGGGCGCGAGGCGCCTTAAATAAATCAAATTAATCAGGAGGAAATCATGCGTAAGTTCTTGGTTGTCTTAGCGCTATTTTCGATCGTTTTGCCCGGCTGCGCTAGTATTGGGAAAAAAAGCGGCGACATCGTGATCGGGGTGCTCGTGCCGACGTCCGGCTCCGAAGCGTACTACGGCAAGGACATGTACCAGTCGTACCAGCTCGCCGTCTCGGAGATAAACGCGGCCGGCGGGATCCTCGGCCGCCAGATATCGCTGTACCAGGCCGACGACGGCTGCGACGCTAACATGTCGAGCCAGGCCGCTTCTAAGATTATCACCCACGGCGTCGACTTCGTGGTCGGGGGCTACTGCTCCGGCGCGACGATCCCGGCGCTGCAGCAGTTTTACGACGAAAACCTGATAATGCTGATATCGGCGGCTAACTCCACCGACATCACCAAGCTCGGGCTCAACCAAAGCTTCATGATAAACAGTCCGGGCACGCACGCGGCGGTCACGCTAGCCGCGCTTTGCAAGCATGTCGGGGCGAAAAACGTCGCGCTCGTGCACCAGGGCGACGCCTACACGATGAACCTCTCCGACATATGCGAGGAGGCGCTTCCCAAATACGGGATAAATATCGCGACCGTGCAGGTCATGGAAAAGGGCGCCGCCGACGTTTCGGCGATCGTAACCGCGATCAGGAACGCAGGCGCCGACTTCGTGTATTGGTGCGGCTATCACGCGGACGGCTCGAACGTCATCAAGCAGCTCCGCCAGGGCGGCTACGAGGGCGACATCGCCGTTGGCGACGGTTCGGCTTCGGTCGAGTTGATCGAGGCGTGCGGCAGCGCGGGCGAAGGCGTTTACGTGACTTCGCCTCCGTTCGTCGAGTTCGCCGAGGGCGGCGAGCAATTCATCGCGGACTACAAGGCGATGCACGAAATAGAGCCGGGCACGTACGCGACGCTCTGCTACGACACGATATACTTGTTAAAGAAGGCGATCGAGCAGTCCAACTCGTTCGATTTCGCGAAGGTGCGCGACGCCATCCAGGGCATCGAGTACAAGGGCCTTTCCGGCCTGCTTAAGTTTACGGACGAACGCGAGCTCGCGGTATCGAATTTCATAATCTTACAGATAAGCGGCGGTTCGTTCAGGCTCATCCAGCTGTAACAGCAAAAAGGCCGCAAAGGGAATCGCCTGATGTTTTCGACTTGGGAACTGTTGCTGCTTCAGCTTGTCAACGGCTTGATACTCGGCGCGTTTTACGCGCTTGTCGCCCTCGGTTATTCCATGGTGTACGGGATCATCAAGCTGCTGAACTTCGCCCACGGCGACATCTACATGACCGGCGCGTTCGTCTGCCTTTCCGTCTTCGGATTCCTTTCGGGCTATGTCGCGGGCTGGCCCGGCATAATTTTATCGGTCAT
>WREB01000235.1 GCA_009779525.1 Defluviitaleaceae bacterium | reverse complement strand
GTAGCCCTCGAGGTACGCTTCGGCCCACGCGTGCGCGTGCCTGTTCGTCACGATGTAGAAACCGTCGGTCATGGCAGTCGGAAGCAGGAAGCCCTCCTTGTAGCGCGTCGGTATTTCGAGGCAGCGAAGCAGCACCGCCATCGCCGAGGCGTAGTAGACGCAGTAGCCCTTCGGCGCTTCGAAAAGGAAATGGTCGACGAAATCGACGCCCTCCGGCACCGGCGGCGGCGAAAGGGTGTAGGGTATGGAAACGAAGTAGTTTTCGATCGCGCGTATCCGCTCGATGTTGGTCTGGCAGTCCTTCGTCAGCTCCCGCGCTAATGACCGAACGCGTTCGGGAAGGCTTTCGGGGAGGCTTGTATAGTTTTTATAGACGAAGTCCGAATACGCGACCAATTCGTCCGCGGTGATGCCAAGCGCGTCGTAGACCGAGGCGAGCCCGATCCCGGTTTCGCCCCGGCCGTCCAAGGAGTACGAATACGTAAGCGCGTCGCCGAAGTCCTTGACGGTAAGCGGCTCGGGCACGTCTTTAACTTGCTCGCGCGCAATCCTGTAGAACCCGCGCCTCGACTCGTCCATCGCCCGCCTCGACAAAAGCGAGCGCGGATTGTCCCTAAAGTAATCGAAGCGGTACATAGCGCCCCTTGCGAGCAGACCGGACACGCGCATGTCGCCCGAGGCTCCGTAAAACAGCTCTCCCCTGTAGCTCCCCCCGTTGAACGAGACGGAGGAGAATTTCGGCGGGACGAACACGGTGCCCGTCCGGTTTTCGCCTATGTGAACGCGCAGCTCCTCCTTCGCCGGGATATGCACGTTGACCGAAACGGCTTTATCGTCATTATTCAAAATAACGTAATTGAAAGTCGTCTGCGATGATATTTCGCCTACGATCCTGGTAATCGACATGTCGTCGCTTTCCGTTACGGTCCATGCGTTCGGGCTCGAAGCGACCGAAAGCGCGGCGGCCGTCTCGAGGTACTCGAATTCGCCGGGGGCGCGTCCTTTTATAACGAATTCCGCCCCGTCGAGCGTGTCGGTCCACGACTTCCCGTCGTAAACGTTTTTCGTCGCGCCGCTCAGGTACGTCCTCGCCGGCGCCTCGACCTGCATCACGGCGCGCGAATTGACGGAGACGGGACCGCCGATCAGGTTGCTCGAGCTGGTGAAGCCCGTGTTTTGGAACGAGAAGTACTTTGGGTTAAACGCCGCGTAGATAAAGTCGCCCACCGCGTCGACCGGTCTGCGGAAGGCTGCGGCGAATCCCGCGCCGCGGTCGATCGGCTTGTACATCGGGATTTGTAACGAAACCGCGACGGCCGCCGCGCAAAACGGAAGCGAAATTAACGCGGGGACGACGCTTCCGTTAAGCCTTCGTATTAATAGCGCGACGAAGCAGAAGACGAAGATGACGAGCGCCGATTCGTCCCTGCTGTAGTCCATGATCTGGTTTATCACGAACGAAGCCGAGCCGATCGCAATAAGGATCAGGAAGTTGAATTTCTTGTGCAAAAATATGACGGCAAAAAGCGCGACTCCCGAGCAGATGAAGAGCGTGATGAGCCTGTCGTATTGGCCGCCGTAGGCCGAAAAGCCGCGCACGATCCGCGAAAGGTCGCCGATGATCTCGGCGCGGTCCGGCCATTTGCCGGTCGCCCATTCGTATGCGGCGAAAACCGCGAGCAGGGCGAGCGCAGCAAAAAACGTTTTCTTTTTCGCGAGCACCGCGACGAATATCAAGAACGCGAGCGCCGACGCCGTCATCAGCCCCGCCGGCGTGTATTTGATGAGTGTGGACGAGAGCACGGAGAGGCAGACGGAATAGACGTAAAGGGGGCCTATGAGGAACGCGAAAGCGTAGTCCCAGGCGCCGCGCCTCTTATTTTTTATATTCGCTTCATCCGGTCTCATAAGCCACCGCAGCCCGCTCGGCGCAAAAACCGCCGGCAATAAGTTTTTCGAAAACCCGCTCGGATTCTAAGCCGGGAACGTCGCAGGGGAAGTAGACGACCACGATAAAATGCCCCGAAGCGCATGCCTTCGCTATCCGATTGAAAATCGATTCGTCAAGCTTGGTTGCGGCGACGATGACGTTTGCGTAACCGTTTTGCGAAGCGACGCATTCGTCAAGCGAAAGCCCAAGCCCTTCCGTCCCGTCCGCCACGTCGAACCTAATCCGCGCGAGGATGTGGTAAAGCGCGTTGAAGTCGCCGGGCGTCCTGCCCCAGGCCTTAAGACCCTTCCCAGCGTAAAGCGTGACCGGCATCCTGCGGTGGAGACAGTAGTAAACGACGGATAGCGTATGCTCGACGACGCGGTCCTCAAGCGCGTACGCTTCCTCCTGGCCAAGCGGCGGGCGCGTGTCGTCGAATAAAATCGAACTGCTATTTAGCGCGTGGGACTGAAAGTTTTTTACCAGCCATTGGCCGCGCTTCGCGGTCAGCTGCCAGTGCACGCGCTTTATCGAGTCGTTGATCTCGTAGGGTCTGACGTCCGCGACCGACGAATAGTCCTCGTCCCTGACGTCGAAGTTCGAATGGGCCTGCGACAAAAGCGAAGCGACGGTCAAGCCCGGCAGCTCGATCACGTAAGGGAGCGAGGTGAACGCGAACGAACCGCCGAGTTTTTTTCTCAGGACGAAAAGGCCGAGCAAATCGGTGACTTCGACCGATTCGACGCCGATCGCGTATTCGCCGCGGTAGCGCGCGCGAAAGTCGACCGCGACGGTTTTTTTCATGAACGGCGCGACGAACAGCGCCGCCTGGTCCCTGTTTATTTCGAGCGCGGAGCGTTCCCACGCGAAGACGCAGCGCACCCCGCTTAATGGAAGCGGAGTCGAATTGTCTATCGTAACGTTAAACACGCACCATTCGAGCTTAACCCTTGCGCCCTGCGCGAGATTTTGCTCCACGCGCAGCCCGCGAAGGAAAACCAGCATGTAGGCGATCGAAAAAAAAGGGAGCGCCGCAAGCGAATACGCCGCGAGGTAAAACCCCGGGGCGCCGTAAACGTAGGCGAGCGCCGCGAACGCCGCAATGAACATCCCGTACACGAGCTTGTTCGCGAACGTCCCAACCCGACGGGTCATAGGTTCGATTCGTCAATGGCCTTATCGACCGCCCGCTTGACCACGTCAAGCGGGGTTACGTGCCGGAGCTTCGCCTCCTGCCTCATGAGGATCCTGTGCTCGAGCACGTGCGGCGCCATCTGTATTACGTCGTCGGGCACGACATAGTCGCGCCCCGAAAAAAGCGCCCACGCCTGGGCCGCCTTGTAAAGGCACAGGCTCGAGCGCGGGCTCCCGCCGAGGATAGTCTCCTCGTCCTCCCTCGTCGACCTAACGATCTTTACGATGAAATTGTTAAGCGAAGCCTCGACGTGCACGCTTTCGACGAAACGCTGTATTCCCATGATATCCCCTGTCGT
>WREB01000234.1 GCA_009779525.1 Defluviitaleaceae bacterium | reverse complement strand
TATAATATAGAGGAGCGACAATCCAAAGAACGCCGCGCGTTTTTGGGTAGAACAGGACGATTACTTTGAAAATTGTTTTTTTATTCATATGCGTTTTGCTTTTTTCCTGCGGTCCATCCGGCGGCTCTATTGCTAATTCGGAAACGCAAGGCAGTAGCGAGACCATGCCTTCGCCGACCGAAATAATCGCCCCGCCGCCCGAGGCGGGCTGGGCTTGGTATATTAATGAAGAGCGCGGCTTCGCGGCGCAGTATCCGGCAAAAATGCACTTCGTCGAGATTACGCGCGAGGCAAGCTACAGCATCGATCCGTGCGGCGAAAGTCATATGGAAGACGCCGCCGGCGTCGTAGTTAACCTGATACCCGAGGATTTCGACGCGAACGTTGTATTTTTTCGCTGCGTCGATTATTCCGGGGGATTTATCCCTTACATATTAATTGGCGCGGGAAAATCCGGCGGAATGTATCCCGAAGACTTTTTGGAAGACGGGGCGCTTGAAGGGCTCGGCGCTTTTTTGGATTCGTCGAACGCTTACCTGTACGACTCGTTCGAACGGACGGCGGATGTGCACGGTGTTTGGTTGGGGGATAATCATTTTACAATTTATGAATTTAATTATGAGAAAGACGGAATGGGTTTTGCGCAGCGCCAGGCGTTCGCCGTCGTCGGCGAAAACCTGATCGTCGCCGCGCATATTTTTATGGGAGATTATGAACCGGAAGACGAGGACGTCTTTATTCGGCTGCTTTCGTCGCTTTCATAAAAACGCAGATGCGTTTTACTTGGCGACGGATGTTCTCGTCGATTTTATTAAAACGCCGATGCGTTTAGCGCACCGACCAAAGGAAGAGCAGCGCGAACGTCCCGAACCCGCCCGATAATAATAGGATTGGGTCGCCAAGCCTCCAGACGCGCCTTAGTATCAGCATCGAAACGAACGCGGCGGCGACGACGGCAAGGCTTACCGCAGGCCAAAACCCCTCGCGAGTCATCACTGACGCCGCCTGGAAAATAAGCGAGAGCGCTGTCGAGCCTAGCATCCCGCAAACGACGGGCATAATATAAACAATGATTTTTTTGAGCCTCGCGCTTCCCTCGAACATTCCGAAAAACGAATAAACCGCGAGCGCGCCGATCGCGGTCGCCGAAACCGAAACCGCGAAGCCGAGCGAGCCGAAAAGCCAGCCGAACGGCGTCCCGCCGACCCCGGCTCCGTATGCGAAGCCTATGCCGGAGGCGATCGAGACGAGCACGGGCCCCGGCATCGCGCTTGAAATCCCGATTATCTTTCCATAGTAATCCTCCGCCGCGATGTAGCCGGTCTGCACGAAAACCGAGTCGGCCACCCCGATGTACGCCTCGCCGCCCCCGAACGAGGTCAGCGAGGACGCGACGACTTTTAACGCAAACGAAAACGCGCCGGCGTCCCGCGAAATAAAAAAAGCCGCGAACGTAAAAAGCGCGGCGGCGGCAAGAAACAAAACGAGGTTCTTAAGCGGCCCGCGTTCGATCGCGCGGCCGTTTTTTTTTGCCCGGGCCTTAAACGAATCCGCCGCAACGGAAACCGCCGCGGCGACAAGAAGCACCGCCCCGAAATACATCCTGTATTCCGAAAAAAAACCCGCGCGGCCGCAAGATACCGCGAACGGCGCGGCGAAAAAAACGGCGGCGATAAGTTTCACCCTCGATTCGGATTTGCCTATGAAAATAATGATAAAAAGCGCGGCGGCAAGCAAAGTCGCCATCGAAAGCGAAAACAGTGGGGCGGGCATGTTTGCGGAGTTTATGAAAAGCCCCGCGAGCCTGCGGACGGAGCCGCCGCACGTAAGCAAAAACGATGCCGCGAAAACGATTATATACCGCTTTTTTATGCCGTCCCTCGCGGCCCACGCGTAATTTCGCCCGACGAACACGTAAAGCAGCATCAGCACGAACGAAATTATGCCGACGGACGCGTAGCTCACGTAACGCATACCGGTCTCGCCGATAAAAGTGAAGGCGGTCAGCAGGGATAAAAAAAGGAACGGCCCCGGAAGGGCGTACGCGAAGGCGGAAAACAGAGAATACCTCGCGTTCCAGACGGCGCAAATCGAAACGGGAAGGGAAGCGGGCGAGACGCCCGCGACGACGACCACTTTGTCGAAAAATGGTTCGCCGACCCATTTTCGCCTTCCGACGAGTTCGTTTTCGATGACGGGGATTAGCGCCGCGCCGCCCCCGAAACTGATCGCGCCCATCTTAAAGAAAGCCGCGATAACGGAAGAATATTTTATTTTTACCGTTTCTTCATTCATCTTATGATTTCGCCGGCAAGCCTCAAAAAATTTTCGCCGAGAATCAAATCCTTCTGTTCTTCGGTTATTTCCGCCGCGAGAATTTTTTCCTTGTTGTACCAGACGTCAAGGAGCGGCGCGTCGCTTCCCCACATGATTCGGCCCGCACCGACGACGCCGACAGCCTCCTCGACCATGCCGAGGTCCATCCCCGAGCTCGTTGTGTCGAGGTAAAGGTTGGGCCTCCGCTTCGCGACCGCGATCGCCGCGTGCCACTGCCCCCTCGCGATTTGCGTCGCGCCCATGTGCGCCATGATCAGGCGCGCCTCCGGAAATTTGCCGCACACGACGTCGCACTGCTCGGGAGTCGAGTGCGCCAGCAGCGGAATCCTGTATTTGCTCGCGAATTCGTAAATCGGGTCCATGTATTCGTCCGTGATCGAAATGTTTGATTCGTACGTCCCGATGCCCTGCGTATGGCTGTATATCTTCATCCCGTGGAAGCCGTGCCCGAAGAAGCATCTTTTGAGATGCTCGAGCTGCGGCGCGCCGTGCCTTGGCGTCGTGACGGTCGCGTAGCCCAAAACGATTCCGGGATGCCTCGCCATGCCCTCGCGTATTATGCGGTCGCCTTCGGCGTAGTCGTAGTAAAGCGAAGTTATCGAGGTGCAGCAGATCTTGTCGCAGCCCGTCCTCAACGCCCACTCGACCGCCTCGTCGACGGTAAGGCTTAATTTTATCTTGTCCACGCGGAACGTCCCGATGTGGACGTGCATGTCTATTACGATACCCATCAATTAATCCCCAGAAGTTTCATTGCGTTATATCCCAGTATTTCTCTCTTTTCGGCTTCGTTTATGCCCGCCTTTTCGATTTTTACGATACCGCACGACGGTATTTGGAGCGGCGCCGCGGTCCCGCCAATCAGGCGGCGCGAGCCGATTTTTTTCGCCAGATATTCGATTCCCTCGAACATCGTCTCCGACGCGGTCCCGACATATACGTTGCCGCATTCCGAAGCTAAGCCGCAGGCGGCGGTGAATTCGGAATAGTTGATGTTGTCGATCACGATTTTCGCGTCGGGGTTTCGTTTCGCGACGCCTGCCGCGTCGGCCACCTTAATCGAGCCGAACCCCCAGTTCATAAACAACCGTAT
>WREB01000233.1 GCA_009779525.1 Defluviitaleaceae bacterium | reverse complement strand
GCGCCGTCCTTTTCCTTGACGTCAATCTCGGCGTCGAGTATCTCGAAAACGCGCTCGGCGCCGGCGATCGCCGCCTGCAGGTCCTCGTTGACCCTGGACAGCGCGGTGACGGGTTGGTAGAACATTCCGAGATACATTAGGAAGGCGACTATATCCTCGACGGGCACCTGGCCCTTGGAAGCCAGATAGCCTCCGTACGCGATAACCACCACCGTCCCGATGTTGCTTATGTATTGGATCGCGCTCCCGTACCCCGCGCTGAGCCGAAGGTATTTTAAAATGGCGTTGGTGTAGCCGTTGGCGTCCCCGGCGATTTTATCGTGCTCGCGGTCGTGCTGGTTGAATACGTGGATTTCTTTTATGCCCGATATGTTGTCCTGCAGGTCGGCGTTGAGCTCGCCAAGTATTTGCTGCGCCTTCCTAAACATCGGCCGGACTTTTTTCGCGAAAAAAACCGAGAGGACCGCGAGGAACGGCATCGTCACGAGGCTAAGCGCCGCGAGCACCGGGTTTATCGAAAACAGGATCACGGCTACGCCGATAAGAATCACCACGTTTACGATTATATCGGGTACGGCGTGCGCTATCAGCTGCTCTATGCTTACCGTATCGTTGACGACTCGGGACATCAGTTGGCCCGTTTGCTTGTCGTGGTAGAATTTTAACGATAATTGTTGCAGCTTGTCGTATATTCGGATCCGCATGTCTGCGACGAACCTCCACGCGGCGTAATGCGTGTAATAGGAACGAAGAAACGCGAAGGCGCCTTGGCCAAGGTAGACGACCGCAAGCGTCAGCCCCATGGCCAACGCCTCCTCCGAAAGCCTCGGATCGGCGTTTATCGCCATTCCCGTAAGCCTCCTTACGATAAGCGGGGCGTATAGCTGGCATGCGGTCATCCCCACGATCGCCAGGATCGATACGACGAGATAACCCCAATACTTTCTTGAAGACTTGACAAGATTGGCTACGAGCTTCATTTAATCCTTCCCCCGAGGCGTTTTTGCCAGCACGCGGACGCCGTTTGACCCATCCGCGTAGCCATTTTTAAAAGCGTACGCTAATAATTCGTCAGTGATTATTTCACCGGGAGCAGCCAAGGGAACGCCCGGAGGAAACTTTGTTATGAACGAACCCGCGACGCGGCCCGCCGCCGCTTCCCATCCGACCGTTTCGGCTTCGCATGAAAGCGCCTCGCGCGGAGTCATATTAGATACGGGGTCCGGCGGTCTTGGCGCGGACGTTCCATTATATATGTAACGCGATTCGGCGTTCAAATTTTCTATCGCTTCCGTCAGCCGCCCAAACCCTTCCGCGGTGTCCGCCACCGAAGTCATCGCCAAAAAAAAGTTTTTTCCGGAAAACTCCATTCGAAGTCCGAACCGCTTCGTTAAAATTTCGCAGGCGTCAGAACCGGTCATTCCGGCATTCATTTCTAACATCAATTTGCCCTTGTCCGCACAAAAAACCGCATAACTGCCCGAAACGTCTTTGGCGAGCCGCACGGCGCGCTCCGCGTTGCCGCCTGGCAGCGCGTCGCGCGTCTTGCGAAGCATTTTAACGTATTCGTCAAAATAATAATCGTTTTCCCAAAGCAGTTTTAGCGCATATTCCGCCGAAGCCATTAGCATGTAGGACGGGCTCGACGTTTGCGCGGCGCGCAGATATAAGCGGAGGCGTTCCATATCAACCCTTCCGCGCCTCACATGCAAGACGGCGCACTGCGAAAACGCTGGCAGCGTTTTATGCAGGCTGTTTATCGCTATGTCCGCCCCCATCGAAATCGCGGTTTCGGGGAAAAAACCGTGAAACGAGAAATGCGCCCCGTGCGATTCGTCGACGATAAGCGCCGCGCCGCACGAATGGGTTTTTTCGGCGATCGAACGGATATCAGAGACGTAACCCTCATAAGTCGGGCTCGTGACGACTACCGCCTTGACGCCTTTTTTTATTTTCGAGGCGTCGAAGCCTCCGGCGAATCCGGCCGGCGTATATTCCGGCTGCGCGTAAATTGGCGACGCGCCCGAAAAAGCGAGCGAGTTGTACACGCTCAAGTGCGAGTTCCGCGCGACGATTATTTTATCGCCGTCGCCGCAGGCGGAGCAAACCGCGGCCAAAATCCCGCAGGACGAACCGTTGACTAAAAAAAAGCATTCGTCCGAACCGAATTTAACCGCGAAACCGTCGAGCATTTTTTTAATAGCTCCAATGGGTTCGTGGAGATTGTCGGTTTCTTCGTGTTCGGTTACGTCAAGGTTGTAAAGGTTTTCGGGAAGAAAGGCGGGGTTCCTTTTATGGCCCGGCATGTGGAAAGGATAAATGCCTGCCGCGGATTTTTGAACGGTTTCGTAGAGCGATTGGCGCATGGCGGAAATTATAGCTTTCATTTACAGATAATTCAAATGCGATTAAAATAGACGCAATCTGGCGAAGGGGGCGCACCAAATGACAGGCAACGCGAGCGCGGCTCACGAAAAAGCGGCAAACCCGATGGATTACATTTTTTTGAAGGACTTCGACTGCCCCGTCTGCTACAAGACGTTCCAGGCATACATAATACGCCAGTCAAAGCTAAAGAAGATCAGCGTAGATTCCGACAGCAGGGCCACCTACCAAGACATAGACCCGACCTACTACGACGTGCTCGTCTGCGGCTTGTGCAATTACGCGGCGCAAATGTCGGCGTTCAACGCCCTGACCGAGCGGCAGGCGGACATGATAAGGCAAAAGGGGTCGGTTAACATCAACATCGTCGCCTACCCGGTGCCGTTAAGCGTCGGAAGCGCGATCGAGCGGTTTAAGATGGCTTTGCTAAACACGGAGGTAAAGGGCGGGAAAAACAGCGAAAAGGCCTTCATCTGCCTGAAGATGTCATGGTTTTACCGCGACATGCGCGACTTCGATAACGAAAAAAAATACCTTCAAGTCGCCTACGAGCAGTTAAAGGCCGCGTACACCTCCGAACGGATCCCCATAGGCTCCCTCGACGAAAACCAAATGGTCTACCTCATAGCGGAGCTCGCGAGGCGCGCGGGCGACTACAACGAGGCGCTGCGCTGGGTAAGCACGCTAATCGTGAAAAAGAATATTTCGGACAGCCTGAAGAACCGCGCCCTAAGCATCAAGGAATCGATCCGCGAGCTCCAAAAATAATCAATGCCCGACATGCTGCGCCATGAAGAATCGCTTTATTCCGGCGGCTTTGAAATAGTGGGCGGAGTGGACGAAGCCGGAAGGGGCCCGCTCGCCGGACCGGTTTGCGCCGCCGCCGTCGTTTTCGGCCGCGGCGTTTTTATTGAGGGGATCGACGATTCAAAGAAACTCAGCGAATCGAAGCGCGGCATATACGCCCCGATCATAAAGCAAACCGCAATAGCCTATTCTATCGCGATGGCGGACGCCTCTACCATCGATACAATCAACATATTGCAAGCCACCCTGCTC
>WREB01000232.1 GCA_009779525.1 Defluviitaleaceae bacterium | reverse complement strand
ATATCGGTTTTTTCGTTCGATACGCTCGACGCGATGGCGGAAGCCGCCTCGAGGCTTAGCGGGATTTTCTGCGGGGTGAGCAAGGCCTATAAGCTCGAGGGCCGCTACTATCTAATGATGCAAAACGAAACGGAGGACAGCAGGACGACTTCCGACCTCGAGGCCGTCCTTTTCGAGTACGGGCAAAAGCACGTTTCAAATCCGATAAGCCGCGAATATTTAAGCGAGCGCGCCGAACCGCTCATCAAAGACGGCGCGGTCGACAAGCTCGGGGGATATTTCAACGCGTAAGTAAGACGGAGCCTCAATTCTACATACCTCCCTTTGCCCTTTTGCTTTTTTCGTAGTCCTAAAATCATTCCCAAACGAATCGGAAGCAAAAAATGCGCCGCTCCCAAAATAACGCGGGAACGGCGTTAATTATGTGTTGTTTAACGTTTAACAAACGATTATAATTTATTTAACGTTTAACCAATCTTATGGGGGGCAGCAAATGAAAGCGTATTTCTTGCGTTTCGCGGCGTCGGTCCTAATATTTAGCCTGCTGTTGCCGATGGCGGCGGCATGTTCGGGCGCCGGTAAAAAATCCGGGGCGACGGCGAAGTTGACGTTCAAATCCTATTCGCACCCGGACGAAGGGTTCGCGGATTGGTCGTCGACGCCGGTCGGGCAATTCGTCAAGGAAAAATTTAACATCGAAATCGAAATTTACCCGTCGCAGTTCGACGACGCGCTGCAGGACATGGTCACCGACATCGCGGCGAATAACCTGGCCGACCTTTCCAACACGTGGATGGTCTCGTCGGATCCCGGGGCGATGGAGGTCGTGCAGAAGGCCGCGAGGGAGGGAATCCTCCAGGACATAAGCAAGGAAGTAAAAAACCACCCGACGCTAAACAGGGTGTTGCAAAAGGAAGGCCTCAGCTTTTTCAAGCAGAACATATTATTCGATCCCGCGTATAACGGGGCGCTCTACTATCTTCCGATACGCTGGGACATCCAAGGATGGCTCAGCGGATGGGGCCTGTATATCCGCGGGGACATCGCCGAGGCGCTTAACGTTTCGACGCCGTCCCGCAACATCAAGACGACCGACGATTTATACAATCTGTTGGTGAGGATTCGCGACGGCAACTTCAAGGACGTTAACGGCAACGACATCTACCCGCTCGGCAGCATCGACCATTGGACGCATATCATGCAGGCGATGACGCGGCCGTTCGACTTCGGGGGCAGCGCGTACATCGGAATAGAAGGCGGCAATGCGAAATCGTTTTTCGAATCCGATTACGCATGGAACCAAATCCAATGGATGAGGAAGCTTATCGACGAGAGGCTCCTCGATCCGGAATCGCTGACGCACGCTTACGAGATCGGGAGCGAGCGGATCTCGCAGGCGCGATACGCCGTCACCGCTATGTTTTGCTTCATGCCGACCGATTGGGGCGCTTACACGCGCGCGCTGAGGGAAGTCGCGCCCGAAATGTGCTATAAGCCGCTTGGCAACATGAACACGCACAAGGGGACTCAAACGTTCGTGCGGAGCGCCGCCGGATCGTTCCAGACGATGTTTTTTAGCAAGGGCGCGGACATAGGCGCCTGGCTTCCTTTCCTCGAATGGGCGAACAGCAAGGAGGGCAGGGCGACGCTCGCGATGGGCATCGAAGGCGAGCAATGGTTTTGGAACAGCGCCGGATACGCCCAGTTCACCGAAGAGGCGTACGCCGAATATATAAACGACATAAACGCCTATAACAGGAAGTACGGCGCGTACGACTACTTCGGCGAAATCGCGGCGTACGACGATCCGCAGACCAATCCGTTCGGAAGCGGCGGAAGCAACTACACGTTCCAAAACGACCCGACCGACGATAACCTTCGGCGCATAAACGGCGAGGGCACCACTCCCGACTGGACTTACGACGTCGGGATGCCGCTAAGCGTACTGATAAACGACTATCCGGAGATCGAATCGATCCGCCCGATACTTAACGAAGCGTGGGACATACTGACAAAGGCTTATCTGGTGAAGACGGACGACGAAGCCAAGAAGGTGCTTGAGGATTATCTCGCCAACCTCAAGAAGAACGGGCTGGACGGGCTTTTGGGATTCGTTCAGGACGAGTACGGCAAGAATCCTGATAAATGGGCCGATTACGCGACTGAAGCATAATAAATAATCAATGGTCCGCCCCGCGTTTTAAATTAGTCCCCGGTTTCGTTTTACGGAGCGAACTAATAGTTAACTGCGGGGCGGAATATTTTTATCAAGCCCGGCAAAGGAGCTTTTGATGAAAAAAGGGGAAGCGGACGCGACCGGACGGGATTTGAATCCCGGGGGAAGACGTAGGCGGATAAAAACGACGGTCAGGGAATACAGGCAAATCTATCTGTTTTTGCTGCCCGCCGTCGTTTTTTTCGTTTTGTTCGCGTATCTTCCGATGTACGGGATAACTATGGCTTTCCGCGAGTTCAGGTTCGACAAGGGTCTTTTTTTTAGCCCGTGGATCGGGTTCAGGTACTTCAGGTCGTTCTTTAATTACTACGCCTTCTGGCAGCTGATACGAAACACCGTGGTGATCAGCTTCTTCAAGATAATCCTTTATTTTCCGCTGCCGATAATCTTCGCGCTGCTGCTTAACGAAATAAAAAACAACGCGTTTAAACGCGTGGTCCAGACGGTCTCGTACCTCCCGTATTTTTTATCCTGGGTGGTCGCCTACGTGATAATCCAGCAGTTCATATCGCTAGACAACGGATTGTTTAACCAGGTCCGCGTCTATTTCGGGCTGGAAAAAATATTTTACGCGAACGAGGCGAACTATTTTTACCCGATAATGTTCATCTCGTTCATATGGAAGAACATCGGCTACAGCTCGATCATATACCTCGCTGCGCTCGCCGGCGTCGACTTGCAGCTGTACGAGGCCGCGACCATCGACGGAGCCAACCGCTTCCGCAAGATGTGGCACATCTCGCTTCCTTCGGTGGCGCCCATAATAATAATGCTGTTCATACTCGGGCTCAGCTCGGTGCTAAGCGCAGGGTGGGACCAGATATACCAGCTCAGGCAGCCGGGCAACATGCAGATCGCCGATATCCTTGACACATACGTAATAAAGCAGGGCCTTCGCGACGGGCAGTTCGGTTACGCCACCGCGGTTTCGCTTTTCCAAAGCGGCATCGGTCTGGTCCTCATCGTCATGACCAACGCGGCGGTGAAGAAGATCACCGAAAACGAAATCAGGCTGTTTTAGCCCAAGCGAATAGGGGGACGGAATGAAAAAAAACATATCGGCGTTCGCCTGCGTCAACACGGTCCTGATGCTCCTGTTCGCGGTGTTCGCCTTCTACCCGCTTTACAATATCTACATATACTCGTTCAACGACGGCTTGGATTCGATGCGCGGGACGCTGTACCTTTGGCCGAGGATATTTTCCCTCGACAACTT
>WREB01000231.1 GCA_009779525.1 Defluviitaleaceae bacterium | reverse complement strand
CGCGATGCGGGAGAGGGCGCGCTCCCATTTGCCGGTGGTCTCGGGCGACTTCAGCTCGACGGGTACCATGTCGATAATGCGGACGCCCTTTTCGGTCGCGTCGAGGTTTTTTTGCCTGCGCGTTACATAGCCGACTTCAATAAGCCGCTCAATCGTCGCGGCGCGCGTCGCGGGAGTGCCGAGTCCCGAATCCTTTAACTTTTCCCTAAGCGCCTCGTCTTCGATGAATCTGCCCGCGTTTTCCATCGCGGACAAAAGCGATGCTTCTGTGTATGGCTTGGGGGGCTGCGTTTGTTTTTTCAGCGCCTGCGCCGCGCGCGCCGTCACGGAATCGCCGGCGCAAAGCATTTTTAATACGCCGTCCTCCGCCTCGGATTCGGCGCCGCCGCCTTCGTCTGAACCGGCTTTCGCGCGCGCCTTTGATTTGTCCGGCGCCTCGCTTCGGTATAGGGCGCGCCAGCCCTCTTCGACCACGGCGCTCCCCCTCGAGACGAAGCGATGGCCGCGGACTTCCGTCACGACGGTAATCGAATCGTATACGTGCGCGGGATGAAACGCCGCTAAAAAATTTAACGCGATCCTTTCGTAGACCGCGCGCTCGTCGGGAGAAAGGGACGCGAGGCTCTTTTTTAAGCCGGTCGGGATTATCGCGTGGTGGTCGGAGACTTTCGAATCGTCCGCGATCCTGCCGGTCACCGGAAGGCTTTTGAGTTCCTGAAGGCGCTTCGCGGCGGCGTTTATGCTTGCGACTGTTTTGGAAATATTTTCGGGCTCCGTTTCGGAAAGCGCATTGACTATTTGCGTGAGTTTCGGAACCATGTCCCGGCTTATGTACCTGCTGTCGGTGCGCGGGTACGTGATCAGCTTGTGCTTCTCGTACAGCGACTGCGCGATAGAAAGCGTCTTTGCCGCGGTCATGCCCAGGACGCGGTTGGATTCGCGCTGGAGTTCCGTCAGGTCGAACAGCTGCGGCGGTAGGCGGCGCTTTTGCTCCGACAGGGCGCTTTCGACGCAGCCGGCTTGGTCTTTGACGGTCTCGGCGATACTTTCGGCCTCGGCGCGGCCGTTGATTTTGGTTTCCGACTGCGGGCTTACGTATGTTCCCGAATAAAAGATTTCGCCGCTTGCGTCGCCGGATTTTTCGGTTATAAATTCCGCCCTGACTTCGAAGTAGTCCTCCGGCTTGAACGCTTCGATCTCGCGGCGCTTCGCGACTATAATCGCCAACGTCGGCGTCTGTACGCGCCCGACGGAAAAAATTTCTTTATTTGTCACGGTGTAGGCGCGCGTCGCGTTGATGCCGACCAGCCAATCCGCCCCGGCCCTGCATTTCGCCGAAACGTAGAGGGCGTCGTATTCGCCGCCGTCTTTGAGTTTCGCGAAGCCTTCCTTTATTGCGGCGTCCGTCATGCTGGATATCCAAAGCCGCTTGACCGGCTTCTTGCATTTGGCGAGCGAATAGATATACCTGAATATAAGCTCGCCCTCGCGCCCGCTATCCGCCGCGTTTACTACCGAACCGATTTCATTCGAGTTCATCAGATTCTTTAAAACGTTCATCTGCTGCTTCGTCTTGGGGATTACCTTCGGGCGAAGATCGTCCGGAATTATCGGAAGGTGCGCGAGGTTCCACCGCTTGAATTTTTCGTCGTAGTCCTCGGGCTCGCAAAGCGTGGCGAGATGGCCGATCGCCCAGGAGACGACGTAGTCGACCCCATAGAGGAAACCCTCGCCCTTTTGGCGGCAACCCAAAACGCGCGCTATTTCGCGCCCGACGGACGGTTTTTCGGCGACGACAAGCGTTTTCATAAAGACCATTATAATCGATTAATATTTTGCGTTAAACCGCGGCGCGTGATATCTTAACCGGACGCTTCCGGGATTTTGCTATTTTTCGCGGCGGAAGGGAAAGGCGGAGGGAAAATGCATATTTACGAGACCCTGGAAAACGGGGTCAACATCGTCGAGTTCGAGCCGGGCATGGCGCAGGCCGTCGCCGACATGTGGAACCAAAGCTGGGAAAGCTGGGGCGGCGAGTCCGCGATACAGACCGCGGCAAACGTGCTCTCCGACGTATGCGGAGGGGCGTATAAAAACGTGTTCGTCGCGGAAAAGGACGGGGAGGCGCTTGGGTTCGCGAGCCTTTCGGTCTACTACGCGGACAGCGACGCGCTTTACCTGCACGTGCTTAACGTGCGGCCGGACTGGCACGGCGCCAAGCTAGGCAAGGCGCTCGTGCTCAAATGCGTAAACCGCACGATCGAGCTGGGCTACCCGAGGCTCGACATCCACACGTGGCCCGGCAACACGAAGGCGGTGCCCGTTTACAAAAAGTGCGGATACATGTGGGAGGACCGCGTCGACAGCACGCACCTGGTCAACTTCATCCCGACCGTGCTAAAGACCGAGGCGTGCGCTTATTTTTTCGAGAACGCGGACTGGTACGCGGACAGCGCCCGAACGATCGAGATTGTGCCCGACGGCGTCAAGGAGAATAAGTTCGAGCTGTTCAAATATAGCTGGGAAAAGGACGGAAGGCGCCTTTCGGCGGGATTCGAGCGGACCGGCCGAAGATTACGCCTGCTTGAGACGGACGACTACCGCGTCGAGCTGATCGCGGAAAGCCACGAACTCGCGTTCGGGCTCGAGTACGACTGCAGCTTTGTCGCGGTAAACAAGTCGGGCGCGCCGCTAAACATTAAAATATCCGGCAATGACGACAAAAACGTAAGCCTGAAGTACGACGCTGAGGGCGACGTAATCGGCTCGCGCTCGTTCGACGCCAGGTTTTTCGTCGGCGAGATCGACGAGCCGCAGGACATCTGGAGGCCGCACCCGTGCGTGCAGGCCGAAGTTCTAATCAACGGGAAAAGCGCGCTCTTCGGCCTTGGAATCGAGACGAAGTGGCCCGCGGGGCTTTCCGTCGACGAATTGAAGCGGATTTGCGTGCCGGGCGCCGAGTACGACTGTTTCTTCAACATCACCAGCGCTCTAAGGCAAAACGCAAAAATCAAAATAAAGCTGCCGGAACGAAACCGCGTCGTCGGCTTCGACTTTTGCGAACGCGAAATCGACGTAGAGGCGCTTGGGCGCGTTTCGTTCAAGGCGAGGGCGGCGTCCGAGGGCTACGGCCACGAAGCGGCCTCGGTCGAATACGAAGTCGTGTTGGCGGACGGGCGCGAGGTGCGCTACAAACGCCCGTACCATTTCGTTTCGCGCGGGCTTTGCGGCGCGTTTCACTACGAATCGGAGACCGGCTATTCGATAAGCAGCGGCCCTTGGCAGCTGACGCTCGGCAAAAACGGGGCGTACGCCTGGTCCAACCACGCGACCGGGTCGATCCGCGCGCCGGGCTACCCGATCGGCCAGCTGGGCAGGCCCTACAGCGACGAATTCACCAGGATGAAGCCGGTAAGCGTAAAGTACGAAATCTCCGGCGACTCCGTCAAAATGG
>WREB01000230.1 GCA_009779525.1 Defluviitaleaceae bacterium | reverse complement strand
TCGGATTTCCACCAGAATATAGCATAACATTTCAATCGATATCGAAAGGATTTTTTCGAGTTTAAATATGAATAAGATTGCGTAAAAATAAAAATTACAATTGACAAAACGCCCCCTAAGCCGACGCGCCATTTTATTTTACCGAATGCGCAACCGCTTTTTTACGACACTTTTTTTGGTGGCGATCTGGCGCCGCGTTCTATCTTCGACGCGCAAAGCGATTGATTCGACTTGAGTTGTTTTTGCTCGTTTTCGCGATCGATCGGAATGTTTTGTCAGCAAGCCGTCCGGTCGCGGATTATATTCATTCATTTAACCGCGGCAATGGGTAAAATTTTTATGGCCCCTTGTTTCCAGGCGATTTGATAAAAGCATTTTGTTGGCATATCATTAGAATAAAAGGGTGGATGGAATTGTCAGAGCCGAAATCATTCGAAGAGCTGGAGCGGCTGGCGAAAAGCGGCCCGAGCCTTTATGACTTAAAGGACGAACTGCGCGATTATGTGTACGGGCTTTCAAACAAGGCTTATGCGAAGGGCGACGCGGACAGGGACGCCATATGCGACTTATCGGCGCTAGAGCTGCGGCAGACGTATATACGCGAATGTTTCTTAAAATCCATAGGCGGGCTTCCCGCGCCTTCCGTCTCCCTTGACGCCCGAATAACGGGCACGCTTGCCTTTGACGGGTACCGAATCGAAAAAATCATATATTCGCCCCGCGAAAACGTGCATGTCACATCCAACATGTACATACCAGACGGCGTCAAACCCGACGGCAAAAACGCCGCCGTCATCATGGTCTGCGGGCACTGGGACATCGGCAAAAAGGGTCTGCCGATACAGGCCGCCTGCCAGCTTCTCGTCCGCGCGGGACTGATCGTCTTCGCGCAGGACCCGGTCGGCCAGGGGGAGCGCTGGAGCTACATAAACACGGAGCAGACCGTAAATTGCAACACGGAGGAGCATGATTACGCGGGGTTTCAATGTCTTCCGCTCGGACATAGCATCGCCCGCTACTTCGTCCACGACACGATGCGCGCGCTCGATTATTTGGAAACGCGGCCGGAAGTGGACGCAAAAAAAATCGGCATCACGGGCGCTTCCGGCGGCGGGACGCAGTCCTGCATGATGATGATGGCCGAGCGCCGCATCGCCGCCGCCGCGCCGTCGTGTTTCGTGATGAACCGGAAGCATTACATGAAGACGGGGCAGGCGCAGGATAGGGAGCAGATTTGGCCGGGTTTGACCGAATGGGGCATAGACCACGAGGATTTCGTTCTGGCAATGGCGCCCCGGCCCGTCATGCTTTTGGCCGCGGCGCACGATTTTTTTCCCGTGGAGTCCACGTTTCGGACGTACAGACGCTGCGCAAGGTTTTGGGAAATGCACGGTAGGCGGGATTGCCTCGAAATGGCGACGGACGAAATCCACCATCAGTATACGCGGAGCAACGTCAGGAAATCCGCGTCATTCTTCGCGAAACACCTGATGGGGAAAGATATTGATCAGGATAATTACGCCGATGATTCCCTTATCGCGCCTCTGCCGATTGAAGGCAGCGAACTGCACTGCACGCGAACGGGACAGGCGCGGACGAGCTTTTCGGGGACATACGCCGTTTACGAAGAAAACATGCGGGAGTTGCGAGCGTCGTTGAATAAAAGAGCCGGGATTCCGGTATGCGAACGCAAAGCAAACGCGCTGCGTTTTTTGCGCGAAAAAGTGTATAAAAACAGAAAGCCGGAAGAAAGCCGTTATTTGAAACGCTGGCTCATAAATCCTCCCGATTGGTTTGCCATGGAGGGCGGTCTTGCCGCGAACGGCTTGCTATGGATTTCGCAGGAGGGCGTGGTCAACACCGGGATGCTGTTTACGCGCGAAAGCGATATAAATAAACTTCTTCTCGTGACAATAGCGTTGTGGGAGGGAGGCACGCGAAATTTGGCGGAGCACGAAAGATTTATCAAGGAGACATGCCAAAACGGGCGCTTCGCGTTCGTCGTCGACACTACGGGCACGGGCATGTCGCTGCAGCGTCAGTTGTCCGCGAAGGAAGACCCCCACGCGTTTTACGGCTGCATTTTTAAACTTAACGACGATATGCTTTGGCTCAATGACAGCATAGCGGCGCTGCGGACATACGACTTGCTTCGGCTTGTGGATATCGCGGCGAACCATGAAATGTTCGATGCGACCGGCGGAGTCGAGATATACACTCACGGAAGGTATTCGGTTTACGCCGACGTCGCGCGGTTCGTCGACGAACAAAACCGCATAAAAAAAGTCGTTTCCGACGAGCCGCTGAAAAGCTACGGGGATTTTATAAACGGGCGGTTTTATGAACGTTCCGATATAGCGAGCGTGATATTGCCCGGATTACTTGAGTATGCGGATTTGGACGAACTAAGGGAATGGTCGGCGGGCATTATCTGTTAATAAAACACCGGTTTATTAATAAACCGTCGGGCAGCCCATGAGGGGATCTGTGGAGCCGGAATGAAAGATGAGATCAAGAAACGCTACGATGCTTTTTGGGAGCGGAAGAACGCGGACCGCGCGGTGCTGTACATAGCGACGTCGAACGAATGGATAAAACCGCCGGCAAAGGATCTTTCCGAGCAGTGGGAATCGCCCGGGTACAGGCTGGAATGCGCCGAGCACGCGCTTGCCGAAGTTAAGTATTACGCCGAAGGCTTCCCGAGGGCGCGGGCGAACATGGGGCCGGGCTCCCTCGCCGCAATGACCGGCGGCGGATATGTGTTAAAACGGGATACCGTATGGTTTACGGAAAGCCCCGCTTTACGAGACGCAGAATTTATTGACGCAGATAGAATCTTTTTAAATAAAGAAAGCCCGATGTATGAAATAACCGGAAACCACCTCCGAACGCTTGCCAAAAGCAACGGCGGCAGATATGTCGTGGATCCTTCCGGCCTTTGCAACGGGCTTGACGTGTTGTCGTCCCTTCGCGGTACCCAGAAACTCTTGGCCGATCTATACGACTACCCGGAGGAAGTAAAAAAAGCCGTATCGACCATCGACGGCATTTGGGAGCGCGTGTTCGCATGGCAGACGGACATTTTGGAAAGCCACGGGCAAGAAGGCACGACTTCGTGGCTGCCCGTTTGGTGCAAGGGGCGCTTCGACGCCGTGCAGTGCGATTTTTCGGCAATGATTTCGCCCGACCATTTCGCGGAATTCGTTTTGCCTTCATTATCGAGGCATATAAAATTTTTGGACCGAAGCATCTACCACTGGGACGGGACGAGGCAGATACCCCACCTGGACCACCTGCTTTCGCTGCCGCTTCTCGACGGAATTCAATGGACGCCGGAAGCCGGAACGCCCGACACGGACGACGACCGCTGGTTCCCGCTTTACGAACGGATACAGGCGGCGGGAAAAAACCTGTTTTTATTTTCCAATGCCGCGGGCGCCGTTAAAATATTAAAGCATC
>WREB01000229.1 GCA_009779525.1 Defluviitaleaceae bacterium | reverse complement strand
TTTTCAGTTTAGCGTCGCCGATAAAAAACGCGCGCGCCCCGTTCGAAAGGTTATGCTTCCACGATAAAAGCGCGCGCTCGCCCGGCGCGGGCACGTAGTCCGGTCCTTTTGGAAAATAATGGCAGTCGTCGGGCACCCGCGACTCTTTCGCAAACTGCGAAACGGTACTGCATCCGTCGCCAATGGCCGAGGCGCGCTCCTTGCCGTACGCGAGCGGACATTCGCCGTTTACGTGATAGGCGCGGTATTCGTTTTTTATCTCAGCGAACGGGCTCAGGCATATGCCCGGGCCTTCCTTATATGCGGCGAGCATGGCGCGCTCAAGTTGCTTCACGGTCTCGCAAAGGTAAACCTCCCTGCCCTGCCAACCCTCGTTCGGCTTGACCACGACTTTTTGTCCGCGCGAATTAAAATAATCGGTCGCCCTTGAAAATTCTCCGCCTCCGCCAATCCAGTTACGCCTGCGCAGCGGGTCGAGGAACAGTTCGCATTCGACGGCCTCAATTCCGCCGCGTTTAAGCATTTCGTAGCAGGCGCATTTGTCGCATGCGACGCGGTCCGCCGAAGCGGAATTAACGTCGAAGTGCCGCCCGATTATGCTTCGAACCTTCCCGTTTTTTTCGAGGCGTAGCAGCCAACCGCCGGAAAGAGCCTCGCAGCGTATCGAGTAATCCTCGCAGATTTCGTTGATCAACGGGTAAAACGAATCCATCATCCGCCGTCAATTCCTTTTTGCTTCGAATTCGCATTCGGGCGCGAGCGGGCAGGCGCCGCATTTCGGCTTGCGCGCAAGGCAAACAGCCCTGCCGAGCGTAATCAACTGATAGTTGAGCCCGATCCAATTTTTTTCCGGCAGTTTTTTCATCAAGTCGAATTCGATTTTTACCGGGTCGGCGAACCCGGTCAAGCCGAGCCTGTTTGCTATCCTTTTTACGTGCGTGTCGACGACGATGCAAGGCTTTTTATAAATGTGGCTAAGCAGCACGTTGGCGGTTTTCCTGCCGACGCCCTGAAGCCGCGTCAACTCCTCGACCGTAGCCGGGACTTCGCCGCCGAATTCGCCAAGCAGCATCGAGGCGCTTCGCTTGATGTGCGCGGCTTTCGCATGAAAATAGCCGACCGGCATTATCGCCGCCTCAAGCTCGGCTATGTCCGCCTCCGCGAAATCGCGAAGCTCCGGGAACTTTGCGTAAAGCCCCTCGGTCACCATGTTAACGCGGTCGTCCGTGCACTGCGCGCTGAGTATCGTCGCGAACAAAAGCTGCCACGGCTTTTCGTAATGCAAAAAGCATCTTTCGTCCCACGGGTACGCGGCGTCAAGCGCCGCAAGTATCCGTTTGATTCCCCCGCCGTCCTTCATCCGGTTTGTTCCTTCGCCGCTTTTTGTATGCTACACTCGACAATAACATATCCGCGGACCATGCGAAAGGACGGAAAAATGAAGGACAGGGTAAAATTCGCGATAATAGGCGCGGGCAGCGTTTCGTTTTGCCCCGCCACGCTGGCGGACATACTTTTAAGCGAGCGTTTCAACGAGTTGGGGCAAATAGAAATAGCTTTGATGGACATACTTCCCGAGGCGCTTGAGGTCAGCCGCGCCTACTGCGGGGAAGTCGCCGAAACGCTCGGCAAAAAGCCGTTGATAAAATCGACGACCGACCTCAACGAGGCGGTTTGCGGCGCCGATTTTGTCGTGACCGCCATAGAAGTGGACAGGTATTTTTATTGGTCGCAGGATTTCCATATACCGCGAAGGTACGGATTCAAGCAGATATACGGTGAAAACGGCGGTCCGGGCGGCATGTTCCATTTTCTACGAAACGTCGGGCCGATTGTGGATATCGCAAACGCGACCGTCCGCGGCGCCGAAAGCGGCGCATGGATACTCAATTATACGAATCCCGAGGCGAAGCTCGTCGACGCGGCTTCAAAGCTGACCGAGGCCAACATAGTCGGCCTGTGCCACGGCGAAAAAATCGGGATCAGCCAAGTCGCTTCCCTCATCGGGATACCCGCCGCGGATATCGAGGCGGAAGCCGCGGGGCTCAACCATTTCGGCTGGTTCACTAAACTCAGGCGCAAATCGGACGAATCGGATCTATACCCGCTGCTTCGCGAAAAAGAGCGCGAGGCGGACATGCTCGCGCAGTTCGACACGCTTGCGCTGCCAAGGCTGATGTTTCGCGCGTACGGGCTTTGGCCGTACCCGGGCACCAACCACATCGGCGAATACATCGCGTGGAGCGACGAATTTTTAGCCAGCGCGAAGGCGCAGTTCTTCTTCGACCCCGCGGCGGACGACCCGTGGAAATCGTTGAAAGTCCCCGAATTTATCTATTCCTATTCGCAGGGTTTCGCGTCCCGGCCGCTATTCGCGGAAGCGAAGGATAACGCGGGCGACCCGTCCTACGCTAAGTCGTTCGGCTCCGGCAAAAAAACGCCGTCGGGTTCCGGCGAATACGGAATACCGATTGCCGAGGCGATCTTCTTCGACTCCCCGGCCGAAATCGGCGCGGTCAACGTCTTAAACCGCGGCTATATTTCCAACGTCATGGAAAACATGGCGGTCGAAGTCCCGGCAACGGCGTGCGGCGCGGGGCTTATCCCGAAGCAAATCGGTAAGCTGCCCACGGCAGTCGCCGCGATGATCTCGACGCAGGGCGCGATACACCAATTGCTTAACGAGGCGTTTCTGGAGGGCTCGCGGATGAAGCTGCTTCAGGCGCTGCTTATGGACCCGGCCGTCTCGAGCTACAACAACGCGGTGGCGTTGATTAATGAAATGTTCGAGAGGCAGGCGGGGATACTGCCGAAGCTGAAGTGGTGAGGCGGTTGATAATTTATGGGATGGATTGCGGGTCATGTCCGTAATAACGTCGGCGGGTCAAGTCTTCAATGACGGCTTAGAACAAGACCTGCAATGACTTCGGCGGGTCATCCCGCTTCCTATTATTTCGGCGCCGGCGTAATTTTGGCCCTCAAAAACGTCGGCGGGTGCATTTCGTTTTTGCCCGACATAAAATCTTGGCGGAGGATTTCTATGAAAGCTTCGCGTCCGATTATTTCCGGAAAATCTTTCGCGCATTCATCGTAGTAGGCAAGCATTAAAGCGAATAAGCGCGGTTTGGAGCGGTCGGCAAGGATGCGTCCGCCCGCGGATAAAAAGCGCGATATCGAAGCGAATAAATCAAACGGCCCATTAAAAAAGCGCAGCAAATAACCAACCGTATGCGCAAAGAATCCCGTGTTGCGGAATGAATCGACGGACCAGGCGACAGCCTTAAGCGCTTTTACCTCCGCTTCCGATAATGTATCGCTTTTGATAATTTCATACGGCGGTCGGCCGGCGCAGGCGATCCCGTAATTTAAAGCCTCCTCCCAAAGCCTGGTCCCCTTCAAGACTTTAAGGAACCCGAGCTGTATTTGTGCGGCGCCCGTTTCGCAAACGTCGTTAAACGATTTTTCGAT
>WREB01000228.1 GCA_009779525.1 Defluviitaleaceae bacterium | reverse complement strand
TCGATGAAGCCGAACGGCATCGAATATACCGCGCGCGGCGAATCCGCCTTGACATTGAACGAAAGCTTCAGCATTTTTAAGCGCTCGCGGTAGTCGAGCCTGCACCGAACGATTAACTCGCGCCCGCCGGAAAATAATTGAAAATCCTGCGTCAATTCGGAATTTCCGTAAACCGACCTGACTCGGACCGCAGCCCTGACCGGACCGTTTTCCAAAACCGCGATTTCGGCCAGGCGAAACTCGCCGGCTTCGTCGGCGAATTCGAAAATTCCGTGCGCCCAGGTGTCTGATTTTTCGTCGTTTATGACGACCGGCCGCGCCGAAGGGCCGCAAAGCAGCTCGCGGCCGCACTCCTTGTCGAACATTCCCGATATGAAGCCCGTGAGCGCGTCGAAGGTAACTTTGACGAATTCGTTTTCCAATGCGTTAACGCTGGCGGACGCGCCGGTTAGCTTTTGCCCGTCGGCGCAATCCGCGCTTAGGTAATATGTCGCGTAGCCGAGCGCGGGAATATCGGCCAAAAAAATCGTGTTAAGCATGTCGCTTCCGTTGGTCTGCGGGCCGCGCACCGTTTGGGACTCAACGGGCGCGCCGTCGCCGTCCGCTATACCAACGACTTTGGCGTTGATTTGGACCGGCCATTTGAGCGCGAACGAATGCGGGTTGAATACGACCGCAGGCGCGCCTTCGCCGGGTATCTCCCAAAGCAGCCAGCCGTTTTTTTGCGCGGGAAAAATATCGGAGCGCCTTCGCGTGTCTATCCGCCATGAAATCCGGTGAAGCGCCAAGTCCCTGACCGCCGCCGCCGCTTCCTCAGCCGAAGCGAATTCCTTGAGAGCGTCGTCGCACGCCTCGCGGATGCTGCAGCCGGCCAAAATGTCGTGGAACTGGTTGAAGAGCACCTTTTCCCACGCTTCGCGAAGCCTTGCGTTAAGAACATTAAAATCGTCAGCGGGCGCAAGCGCCGACGATAGCGCCAAATATTTTTCGGCGGCGACAAGCGCGTGCTCGCACCTTCGGTTGGCCGCCTTTATTTGGGAATTGGCGCTGTAGCAGCCGCTCGCGTGGTGCTGCAGGTCGCTCTTCCATTTTTTCAGCCCCCCGAGCCTGCCCGCGTCTTTCATGTCGCTTAAAAAAAACGGGACTGACGAAAAACAAAAATCGCCGCGCTCCGCGATCAGCCTTTCATATGTTTTTAGGCACCTGATCGAAGGCCCGCCCCCGTGGTTGCCTATCCCGTAAAAGCAAAGGCGCGGCATCCCGTCGCGCTTCGCCGCTTCAAACGCGGCAAGCGCTTTATCCCTGCACGAATCGGACTCAATTCCAGACTTGTCTTCGTAAGCCTCCCAAGTTCCGTATCCGTTCGAAATCCGAAGCGCCGTGACGCTGCTTCCGTCGGGCGATTCCCATTCGAACATGTCGCCCGGAATATCCGGGTTTTCGCCGGCGTCCGGACGCATGAAAACATACGCGCCAATGCCCGCCTTGTTAAGGATTTGCGGCATCGATCCGTTGTGTCCGAAAGAGTCAACGTTGTAGCCGACGGTCGCCTTCACCCAGAGGTTATCGATAAAAAATTGCTGAGAGTAAAGCAAATGCCTGACGAACGATTCGCCTGTGGGGATGTTGCAGTCAGGCTGAACCCAAAAGCCGCCGACGACGCTCCAGCGCCCCTCCATCATTCGGTTCTTAATTTCCGCGAACATCGCGGGGTCCACTTGCAAGACCCATTTATAGTACGCGGCGCACGCGCTCGTAAAAACGTAGTCGTCAAACTCGGCCATCCGGTCGAGCGCCGACTTGAACGTCGCCAGTATTTCCGACAGCCCCTCCGGCTTTCGCCAAAGCCAAACCGGATCGATGTGGGCGTTGCCGATCAAATATACGTCCTTCATGACCATCCCCGTTTCTGCGGAGTCCGGCGTGACAAGGCGCGCCGCCGATAATATAATAGCAAAAACCGGAGCGATAAGCTTTATTAAAAATGCCGCAAAGGAAGGGTTAAAAATGAACGAAACTTTGAGGACGATTTCGGAACGCTACTCCTGCCGCGCTTACGACGGGCGCCTGCCGGAAAAGAATCTGCTTGACGCGATCGCGCTGGCCGCGGTCCAGTCGCCAAGCGGAATGAACCGCCAGCCGTGGCGGATCGTCGTTATCACCGACAAAGCTTTCATCGACGAGATGGACGGCGAGGGAATGCGTATATTATCCGAGGCCGACGACCAGACGGCATATGAGCGCTTCGTCGAGCGCGGCGGCAAGCTTTATTACGGCGCGCCCTGCATGTTCTTAGTGCTGCAGCGTCCGGGAGCCGGCGCCGACGCCGCGATAGTAAGCGAGAACATAGCGCTCGCGGCTTCGTCTCTTGGCCTTGGCAACGTGATATGCGGGATGGCGTCCATCCCGTTCGGCGGGCCGAGGGGCGAAGAGTTCAAGCGGAGGGCAAAATTTTCCGACGGCTGGGAATTCGGGACGTCGGTGCTCGTCGGCTGCGCTTCGGCGCAAGGCAAGCCGCACGCGCCCGACATGACCAAAATCGAATACGCGGACTAAGGGGGGCCGGATAAGATGGCGATTAAGCAAATAGAAGATAGGCGGAGCGTGCGCAAGTTCAAACCGGGCCAGACGCTGACGGCGGAGCAGGCGAAGCGACTTCTCGACGCCGCGATGCGCGCGCCGTCCGCATGCAATTCGCGCCCGTGGGAATTCATCGTCGTAACCGACAAAGGTAAACTCGCCGATATAGCGAAAATCCACCCCTACGCGCAAATGTGCCTGAGCGCGTCGGCGGCGATCATCGTCGTCGCGATTCCGCAGACCGGGATGCCCGAGGGATATTTTCCGCAGGACTGCGGCGCCGCAACGCAGAACATTTTGCTTGAGGCGTGCGCGATGGGGCTTGGGACCTGCTGGTGCGGCGTCTATCCGAAGCGGGAGCGAATCGGGGAAATGGCGGCGCTATTTGACATCGGTGAGCCGAAACTCCCGTTTAACGTGATAGCGGTGGGCGTTCCCGACGAAACGCCCGCGGCCCGCGGGTTCTATGACGAAAGCAAGGTAAGGTTCGTATAAAAAAAGCGGCGGTTTTACCCGCCGCTTTTATCGTCTTACGCGTATCGCTTCATGTAGTTTATGTATTCCTCGGCGAACACGAGGTCCTTTATCGCCTCGCCGGACGAACATGGCGGAGCGATTTCCCCCTTGATCGCCCTGATGAAGTTTTTCGCCTGGTTTCGCATCGCGCTTACGTTCGGCAGCACCGGCGCAGTATACGAACCGCCGCTCCCGCTTTCCGAAAACACCGATACTTTTCCGGAGCGCTGGCTCACGAGCGGCGCGGGCAAATCAATTTGGACGTAGCCTTTCTGGAAGCAGACAAGCGCCGACTCCTGCCAATCGTCGCTTGTCGAGAAAGTCGCCATCTCGATCGTTCCGGTAACGCCCGACTCGCTTTCCACCGCCAGCAGCACG
>WREB01000227.1 GCA_009779525.1 Defluviitaleaceae bacterium | reverse complement strand
GACGCGTACGTTTCGCGCTTCAGATGAATTCGCGAAAAGTCGCCAAGCTCGCGGCGCTTTTCGCTTGCGCGATCGCGCTTTCGTTAGCGGAGCAAATACTTCCGGCCGCGCCGTTTATGCCGCCTGGCGCAAGGCTCGGGCTTTCGCATGTGGTGGTCATGTACTGCGTTTTTTGCTTAAGCAAAAAAAGCGCGGCGGCGCTCGCTTTGCTAAAATCTTTTTTCGTTTTGGCCACGCGCGGCCCCATGGCGGCGGCGCTGAGCTTAGCGGGCGGGGCGCTCTCGCTTTGCGCGCTTTTTATATTGGTCGCCTTGCACCCGTCGGTTTCGTATTCGGCCGCGGGAATCGCGGGATCGATCATTCACAACGTCGGACAGCTCCTGGCGTATTCGCTGATGACAGGAGTCGACTTAATCACGTTTTACCTGCCGTCGCTCGTCGTTTTCGGTATCGCCACGGGAATATTGACGGGCACGCTGCTTAAGTTAACTTCGCCGCTGCTTGGCGGCCGAAACGGCGCAAGGGATGGATAAATTTAAAAACGCCTTGCCCGTAGTCGCGGCGACCGCCGCGGCGGTTTTGCTCGCGTTCGTGTTCTATCCGAGGGAAGGCAGGTTCCAGGAAGGCGCCGTCGGCTTGTTCGACACCTACATAGAATTTACCGCTTACGCCAAAAACAAGCGCGAGTTCGACCGCTTCGCCGGCGTCGTGTTCGGCGAGCTGGCGAAGCTCCACGAACT
The DNA here is from genome assembly GCA_009779525.1 of Defluviitaleaceae bacterium. The sequence continues at coordinate 2,735 of WREB01000227.1, read as the reverse complement.
GTACGACATCTACGGCGACGGCGGAAACGACGGACTGCTCTCGCTAAACAAAAACGCCGGCGTCGCCGCGACAGGCGCCGACGAGGCGGTCATCGAACTGCTTAAGTTCGGGGCCTACGTTAACAAAGAAACGGACGGCGCGGTGAACATAGCGATCGGCCCCGTCACTTCGCTTTGGAAAAAAGCGCGAGTCGAGGCGCTTTACGACCCGGAACGCGCGGCGCCGCCCGACTACGGTACGTTGGCGGAGGCGGCGAAGCTAACCGAAATAAACGGCCTCATAATTAACGAAGCGAACGGGACCGTTTTTTTAACAAAACCGGGCATGTCAGTCGACGTGGGGGCGCTCGCGAAAGGCTTCGCCGCCGAGCGCGCGATGGACTTGGCGGTCGGGGCGGGGTTAAAATCGGGCCTGCTTAACGCGGGCGGCAACATTGTGGCGGTGGGCAAGCCCATCGAGCGCGGCAGGAACGGCTGGATCGTCGGCGTAACCGACCCGGTAACAAGGGGCGAAGGCGGCGAACCGCTCGAACTGATCGCCATTTCCGGCGTTTCGGTTGTTACGAGCGGCGGAAGCGAACGCTTTTTTATCGCGGACGGAAGGCGCTACAACCATATAATCGACCCAAAGACCCTTTTCCCCGCGGAAAATTATTTGAGCGTGACGGTGATCCACGACCGGTCGTCAGTCGCCGAAATGCTTTCGACCGCGCTTTTTATTTTCGACGTCGCCGAAGGCGAAGCCTTCGCGAAAAAACACGGGGCGCAGGCCCTTTGGGTGTTCGGGGACGGAACCGTCCACAAGACCGGCGGCTGGCCGAGTTAAAAACAGGAGGTAAAAAATGTACGAGTTTAAGCCCGATTACGAATCAGCCCAGCGAAGGATCGACGCGTTTTGGGCGCGCGAGGAAGCGGAACGGCCGATCGTGACCATCGTCTACGCGAAGCCCGACAAAAAGGATTACGCCCGCAAGAACCACGCCACCTGGGAGGAATACTGGCTCGATATCGAATACCGGGCGGAGGCGACGGAGAAAGATATCGGAAACACGGTCTACGACGCCGAGGCGATGCCTGTCGCGTTCCCGAACATGGGGCCGGAAATTTTTTCCGCATGGGCGGGCTGCCCGTACCTGTACAGCCAGACGACGACTTGGACCGAGCCCTGTATTTTCGATTGGGAAACCGACGCCGACAAGGCGGTCGTCGACACTAACCACCCCTTGTTTAAAATCCTCGACAATTACGCGCGCCTGCTGCTCGAGCGGGGAAAGGATAAGTTTGTCGTCGGCCTGACCGATTTCCATCCGGGCGGCGACCACATCGCCGCGCTTAGGGACCCCGAAAGGCTCGCGCTCGACTTGCTCGAACACCCCGATGAAGTAAAGGCGAAGCTCGAATCGTCCTACGCGGAATATTTTGGCGTCTTCGATTATTTTTCCAAAATGCTGACCGGCAGCGGGCTGCCCGTCAGTTCATGGACCCCGATCACTTCGCGCAAGGGCATGTACATCCCCTCAAACGATTTTTCCTGCATGATAAGCAAACAAATGTTCGACGAATTCTTTTTGGAAGGGATCGTCCGCGAGTGCCGGCACTACGGCAACAGCATCTACCACCTCGACGGGCCGGGCGCGCTTCAGCACCTCGATTCGCTGCTTTCGATCGAGGAATTAGACGCCGTCCAATGGGTCCCCGGCGCAGGGCGCTCCGAAGTGTTAAGGTGGCTCGACGTTTACGAAAAGGTGATCGAGGGTAAAAAAGGCCTGCAGATATCGGGCGTTAGGCCAAGCGACCTCGACGTCTTGATGGAAAGGCTTCCGGCTGCCGGCGTCTGGCTTTGCATGTCGGAAATCGGCAATAAAAGCGAGTCCGAGGAAATAATGAAAAAAATAAACAAATGGCCGAGAAAAAAATAATGTAATTTTTGGTAAAAATTGTTACATTCATATTGCGTTATTCATTTTTGATGATAAAATGCACCCGACTACTCGAAACGACGAAGGATGTAGCGCTTGACTTTAAAGCGGATCGCGGTATGCATCGTTTGCCTGTTATTCGCCTCTACGGGCTCCGAGATCACAGCCGCGCGCCCCGATACCAACGGGGGCGACGAAGAAGCCGAATACAGGACGCAGCCAACCGGGGCGAACGATTTCGTCATCGGCGGCGGCTATTACGAATATTACCTGAACCACCAAAGCAAACCGGTCGCATCCAGCCAAATCCTTTTGGTCCCAGACCCCGAAAGGACGCTTGAGGGTATCGACTGCGCGGTCGCGGACCCCTCCATCGAATGGGAGATCGAAGTCCCGGAAACTGGCAAATACAACATAATGATCGAGTACTACCCGCTTCCCGGGACCGGCAAGGACATCGAGCTCAAAATATACATAAACGGAAAGACGCCGTATAACGAACTCGCCGTTTTTTCCCTGCCCAGGGCATGGAGGGACGCGAGGGACGAAAACGGCGTTTCCATTTTGCAAGACAGGCTCGGCAACGACATCCGCCCCGCCCAGGTCGAACGCTTCCGCTGGAACTCCGCCTGGATTTCGGACAGGATGGGCCTTTACGGCGACCCGTTCTACGTTTATTTGGAAAAGGGGACGCACACGTTTTCGTTGCACCGCGTCCGCGAGCTCGTCGCCATCAAGTCGGTGCTTATCGCCGCGAGGCCCGAGCCCATGTCGCACGACGAATACATGCGGAAAAATTCCGACGCGAAAGCGGGG
>WREB01000226.1 GCA_009779525.1 Defluviitaleaceae bacterium | reverse complement strand
GCCCGTATTCCTTTATATCGAACATCATCCTGACGTCGCCGGCCGGCTGAAGCGCGCCCGCCGCGTCGAACGCCGCCGCTATCTTTTTCCCGTCCCCGAACACGAAGACGGGCGGCGCGATCAAGGCGTCGCTTTCGTCGCGCTGAAGCAGCACCTGCAGGTTGAAGTTTATCTCCTCGCCGTTCGTGCCCTTTATCGAAACCTGGTTCCCGTTCGCCAAAAAAGTCAGTCCGTACGAAATGTCCTCGAGCACCGCGTCGGTCCCGACAAACGCGCTGGCGCCCGTGCCGGACGCGAGCCCCAGGTACGCGAGGAGGCCGCTATCGCCGGAGATTTCGATTTTTTGGTTGCTGCCCGCGATCTTCGAAACGAGGCACGCTTTGGTGTCGACCCCGTCGTCGTAGGCGAAGTAGTCGAGGCCGTGGTAGTAGCAGGCGTCGCGCATGAAATTTTGCGCGTCGGCGAACGTCGTTCCGGCGGGTATGTAAATCTGCTCGCCGTTAATCGAGAAAATGCCGCCCGGGCAGGGAAGGCTCGCGTCGATCGGCTGGAAGTTGGAACAGACCGCGGGCGTCCCCACTGACTTGATGGTGTATTCGTAAACCTTCGCCGGCGTCCTGTCGGACATGTAGAGCATCTTCGCGATGGTCTTGTCCACGCTCGCCGAAGGTTCGAAGACGCCGCCGCCGACGTCGATCATTTCGCGGCTGTCGTTGATCCTGCTCGCCTCGCCGCTCAGCACCTTGATCTTGTTGAACTCGGTCCTGTCCGAGATCAGGTTAATCTCGTCGAGCAGCTCGTCGATCTCGACTTGGATCTTCTCCCTGTCCGAATTCTCGAGCGTCCCGTGCGCCGCGTACACCGCCAGCTCGCGCATCCTCTGCAGCATGTTGTGCACTTCGTTGAGCGCGCCCTCCGCCGTCTGGACCAGCGATATTCCGTGCGAGGCGTTCTCGCTCGCGCGGTTTAAGCCGGTGATCTGGAAAGTCAACTTGTTGGTTATCGCAAGACCTGTGGGGTCGTCCTTGACGCTGTTTATCCTGTAGCCCGAGCCGAGGCGCAGCACGGACGTCTTAAGCAACCTGTCATTCCGTTGAAGGTTGGTGTGGATCATTAAAGCCGGTATGTTCTGGCTTACCACCATCGTTAGTTTCCTCCTCTTTTTGTTTGGTCGGCCTGCCTTCCATATTTTCAACGAGCCCGAGCGTAGCCGCGACGGCCGCCCAAAGCCTGTCTTCAATCCCCACGGATATTTCGTCAGACGACGAATTCATATTCGGAAAGTTCCCGCACGGTCAAGGTTTCCGGTTCGTCCTTTTCCGGACCCGCTTCGTCGGCTTTGCCAAGCATAGCGAAATTTATTTTGACTTCGGCGAAGCCGGCTTCGGCCAAGAGCCTTTCGTACAAGCCGCCTCGCACCCTTAGCCTTGTCATGGCTTCGGGACTTGCGGCGCCCGCTTCGACCGCGATTGAGTCGTCGTCAATCTCAAAAACGAACCTGAGCGCGCCGAACGATTTTGTCTCAAGCAGCACCGCGGCCCTGACCGAATCGCCCGTAAGGGCATCGCGGTCCAAGACGAGGACCTGCAGGTCGGCTGTGGCGCCGTTTATTTGGACGGGGATACGAAATTCCGTTTTGCTCCCGAGCGCGTAGCGCAGCGAAACGGCTTGCTTCGCCGCCTCGATCGCGCTTATTTCGCCGCTGGTTTTGGCGTCCGCGATCGCGGCGTCGAGCTTTGCTAAAATCTGCGCGTAGACATGCGAGGGCGAGGCGGGTTCTCCCCTGGACAACGAACCATAATCCGGGAGCGCGCCAAAAATTTTTTTTGCCGTCGCATCTTCCAACGACTCCAGCGCCTCCGAAACGAAACGCGGTTTCTTTGACCGTTCGGCTTCCCTGACCGCGCCCGGCGCGGCTGCGATTCTCCTGCCTAGTAAAAATGAAAGCGTCCGAGGCGACGCCTGGTAAATTACGGCGAGTTCGGCGATTATCGCCCGGTACTCTTCCTCGGTGTGCCTTTCGCCCGGTATGACGGCGCGGCGAACGTCCTCGAGCGCGACGTCCTCCCCTCCGGAAAGTTTGTTTAGTAACTCGACCAATCGTTCCGGCTTTGCCGCGTCGGCGAATTTCTCGATTACCAAATCAACATAGTCATGCGGCTTCGCCGGTTTTTCGGGAAGCTCGAGCAGCCGCCTGATGCTTTCCTCGGGCCATGAGAGACGCTCAAGCCGCCCGTAGGCGTCGCCGACCGCTTTGTCGAAAACGCTTTCGTCGTGCCTCGCCTTGTCGAAATACTTAGAAAGCTCCATTAAGGCGCCGAGCGTCAGGGGCTCGCCGCTTTTGGCGGCAAGCCCGAGCGAGGCCGCGCCGTCCTTTTGGATCACGTAAAGCATCCTGTAAACCGCGACGGCGCGCTTGCGCGTCTCGGCGTCCCATTTTTTGCCCTCGTCCATTTCGACGATGCATTTTGAAATTTTTTCGCCCGTTCCGAATCCGTAGTCCTTCCCGAACTGCCTGATGTAGGCGATGACCTGGTCTGCGTGCATCTCGAGCGGCGAAAGCCCGTCTTTTAACATGGAAGCCGCGATCTCCGGGCGGAGGGTTTCGGCGATTTCGTTTATCTTTAAGTCGATTTCCTTTACCTTGACTATGTTTTCCCAGCTGACGTCCATTTCGTTTTTTGACAGGATGAATCCCGCCTTAATGTTTTCGGCGGTCGGCGCGATCCCGATTCCGGATAAAAACGGCGCGAACGAATCGCTCACCTTTTTAAACGAATCGCCGCGGCGCGGGTCGGGGACCGTCTCGTTGGCGCCGTAGCCCTCGAGCGCCCTCGCGTAGAGGACCGCGCCCCGAACCCCCTCGATCGTAAACGGAATCTCGCCTTTGATCACGGATACGTGCGCGTTTGCTGTTAAGGGAAAAAGCTCCGAAATCCGTTCGTAAACCGCGCCCATTTTGGCGGCGTTAGATTCGTCGTCGGCGGCGCCGGCGACGCGCAAAAACTTACCGAACGCTTCGTCGTTTAGTTCGTAGAGTTTGGCGAGCGCTTCGCGCTGCGGGCCCGTTTCGACCGAAATATCGGTTTCATAAAGCCTCGCCGCGGCGTCGTTCGTGAACTTGAGCATGATTTCGGCTTCGCGCATTCTTTCGCTCAGCCCGACCAGTTCGGAAAGCAGTATCCCGGACGGGTTTTCGTCCCGTATGATCGCTTCCGCGGCGAGCGCGTACGCCGCCTCCTTCGAGACATGCGCGCGAAGGTTTCGAAGGATCTCGGCAAGCTCGACGTTACCGCCGTCAAGCGGCAGGTCGTTTTTTACGAGCAGCCTCGCCGCCTCAATGCTCGAGCGGGTTTCCTCTATCCCGTTGTCCGCGAAATATCTTTTTATCTGCCCATCCAAATCGCCGTCACTCGGTTCCGGCTCGACTGAACCGGCAAACCGGCCGTCGGGGGAAGCGTAGCGGCCCACGTAGAT
>WREB01000225.1 GCA_009779525.1 Defluviitaleaceae bacterium | reverse complement strand
TTTCCGCCTGCTAAAGGACAAAACCGTTTACGACAACGTCGCCTTCGCGATGCAAATCGTCGAGGCGCCGCTTCGCGAGATACGAAGGTCGGTCCCTCAGGTGCTTTCGATGGTAGGCCTTTCCAGGAAGATGAGGGCGTACCCAAACCAGCTTTCCGGTGGCGAGCAGCAGCGCACCGCTCTCGCCCGCGCGATAGTCAACAAGCCGCCGCTTTTGGTCGCGGACGAACCCACGGGCAACCTCGACCCGGGCACCGCCTGGGAAATAATCACGATACTTGAGGACATAAACGAGAACGGGACGACCGTGGTGGTCGCGACGCACGCGAAGGAAATCGTCGACAACATGCAGAAGCGCGTCGTCGGCCTTCGGAGCGGATTCATCGTGAGCGACGTCGAGAGGGGCGGGTACCTCGATGAAATTTAGGACCCTCCGCTACTATCTCCGCGAAGCCGCGCGCAGTATGATACGCAACCGGCTCATGTCGATCGCTTCGATTCTGACCGTGGCTTCTTGCATTTTCATCGTTTCGGTCTTCTACTGCCTCGCCGCAAACGTCGAGCTGCTCCTAAGCCAGCTTGAAAACAGCGTGAGCATAACCATATTCGTGCACGAAGACCTGACCGGCGACGAAGTAAGCAAGCTTTACTCCAAGCTTCTAGCGATTCCCAAGGTCGCCGCCGTCCAGTACAAGACGGCCAACGACCGCTGGGAATGGTTCGCCGATCTGTTTAACGATCCCGACGCGCTCGAGGGAATGGAAAACCCGCTGAGGCGTTCGTTCGACATTGAAATAGAGGAGCTGACCTACCACGAGGACGTGGTGCAGGCGCTCGAGCGGCTGCGGGACGACGGAGTGGACACAATAAAGCAGTCGCGCGACTTCGCAAGGAACGTCAAAGTCGTTTCGGACGGCGTCCGGATGGTTTGCATCGTGTTAATCCTGATTTTGGGAATCATATCGATCGTCATCATATTCAACACGATAAGGATAACCGTAAACGCGAGGAAAAACGAAATAAACATCATGAAATACGTCGGGGCGACCGATTGGTTCATTCGCTGGCCGTTCGTTATCGAAGGGGTGCTGATAGGCGTCGCGGGCGGGATCGTGCCCGCGGTGGCGTGCTGGCTTTGCTACGACAGCGTCATCGGCATGATAAGGGACAGCCTTCCCGCGATCGACTTCGTCGCGTTTCGGCCCGGCTACGATATATTCGCGTACCTGTTCCCGTTCGACCTTGCGATGGGTATGGTGATAGGCATCATCGGCTCGATATTTTCCGTGAGAAGGCATTTGAAGGTTTAAACATAAGCAAAAGTTTTGGGTAAACAGCAAAAGGGGCGTAATAAATGAAGAGAGCGTTAATCACCGTCGTCGCGTGCTTCCTGGCGTTTTCCGCGGCGCTGCCGCAGGGGGCGGCCGCGCAGAACCTAAGCGATTTGGAACGCGAAAGGAACGCCGCCGCCGAACGGGCGAGGCAGAGCCAGAACAACCTCCAGTGGACCCAATCCGAGCAGGCGCGCATCCTTCGCGAAATGGACGAGCTTGACCGCAAGATCGCCGCCGTCGAATCCGAGCTCGAAAAGATAAACAAGACGCTCGACGAAATGCTCGCGCGTCTCGCCCAAGCGGAAAAGGAACTGCTTCAGGCGCAATCGGAATACGACGAGCAGTACGAGATGTTTAGAATGAGGCTTCGCGCCCTCGACGAATACGGGCAGGTGAGCCTGCTTGAAGTCTTGTTCCAGGCGACCAACATCAAGGATTTTTTGACGAGGCTCGAGATAATAAACAGCATAGCGCTTTCGGACCGCAACATGACCAAAAAGCTCCAGGAAAAGGAAGCCGAGGTCGCGCTCAAGCGCGAGGAGATCGCGCGAAGCAAGCTGACCGTCGAGTCGCTGCAGGCTAAAAAGACGGTGGAGCTCCAAAATTACGAAAACGTCCTCGCCGAAAAGGAAGAATGGCTGATCGAGCTTTCGAAGGACGAGGAGATGTACCTGCTTATCGTCGCGAGCGACCTCGAGGCCAAAAAGAAGGCCGACGCCGCGTACAACACCGCTTACGCCGCCGAGCAGAAGCGGCTTGAAGAAGAGGCGGCGCGTCGCGCCGCGGAAAACGGGACGATAAATTTCACCGGGAGCTTCCTCTGGCCGCTCCCCCAATACAAGAAGATAACCAGCTACTTCGGCTGGAGGAACCACCCGATATACAAGCGCCGCGAGCACCACAACGGAGTCGACATCGCGGCGAACATGGGAAGCAGCATCCGCGCGGCCGAAAGCGGTAAGGTCATTATGGCTGGACGAAACGGGAGCTACGGAATAACCGTCATGATCGACCACGGCGGCGGGGTTGTCACGATGTACTGCCACGCCTCGCAGGTAACCGTAAACGAGGGCCAAAGCGTCAAGCGCGGCGACGAGATCGCCAAAGTCGGAAGCACCGGGATGTCAACGGGCCCGCACCTTCATTTCGAGGTGATAATCGGGAACAAGTCGATCGATCCCAAGGGGTATCTTGGCTATTGATAAAAACGCTTACGAATCTTTTTCGGTAAATTTCTTCCGGTTGCTGTCCGCGCGCGAATACGCTGTGGCGCCGGAAGCCGAAGACGCCTCGCCGGGCGGCGCGCCGGTTTGGTCGGTCCAGAAGCGCGAAGGCGCGTCGCTTTGCATAGTCAACGTCGTGGACGCCGAAGCCGCCGACATCGGCCGGCTCGCGAACCGGGTCGCCGAATATAAAGAAATATTAGGTAAACTGCTCGACCGCTTCAAAAGCGTGACGGCGGTTTATTTTTTTTGCGGCGAAAAAATCCCGGCGCAGTTTGAGGAGATTGCCGACGACTACGACGGCCAGCCCGTCTATTTTATTTATTGGAACGCGGACTTTGCCCGGGGCGAAATCGAAAGCCTGCCGGGCCAGCCGCGCGAGCTCTTCGGACTTCGCGCCGCGGCGGTCGATGCGCTGCGCCTTGTCCGCGGCAAATCGGACGAAACGCTTTTACCGGAAAATGGCGAAACGCCGGGGCGTGCGCCGACGTTTCGCGAAATAGCCGAGCGCGAGCGCGCCGGCTCTCCTTTCGGCAAAAATACCGGCCAACCCTTATGCGTTTATTTTATTGCGGCGATAAATTTGATAATCGTGGCGCTCATGTACCTCGACGGCTTCGCTGACGATCCGCTCACCGCGGCCAGGTTCGGCGCGATCGTGCCTTGGCGCGTCATCTACGGCGGCGAATACTGGAGGCTATTTTCCGCGATGTTCGTTCACTTCGGCGTAACGCACCTGCTGATGAACACCGTCGGGCTGTTTATTTTCGGGACGAGGGTCGAGCGGCATTTCGGACATTTATCTTTTCTAATCCTTTACGTAATATCAGGGCTCGGCGGTTCGGCCGCGAGCCTGCTGTTCACGCAAGGCTACGCCGCTGGCGCCTCGGGCGCGGTGTACGGGCTTGTCGGCGCGATCCTCGC
>WREB01000224.1 GCA_009779525.1 Defluviitaleaceae bacterium | reverse complement strand
TTGGTCGCCCAGGTTAGGCATTCGTTCCCTTCGGTCCCGAACTTGCGTCCCGCCATGAATATAACGTTTTCCGCGTCGGGCAGCGTATCGACCGCGCCCGGCGCAAGCAAGTCGGCGCCGATCGCCTCGATCCCGCGCTCCCTTAAGCCTCCGGCTGTTTTGGCGTCGCCGAACCTGGACGCCGCGTACACTTTTGATTTGCTTCCCGCCGCGTCGAAGGCGTTCTTAACGAGCAGGGCCAGCGTCGGGCCCATTTTTCCGCCCGCGCCAAGGATCATTATGTCCCCGCCGATTTTTGGCAATTCTTCGGTAAGCGTATCGGAAGGCGCGGTCAAAAGCGCCCCGAGGCGTTCCTCCGTCCACATTAAGGATGCCCCTTTTTAACGGTTCGCGGATTTGTATATGCTTGAAAGGTCTTCCTTTGTCAGTTTCTTGAATTGGCCCACCGTGCGGCTGTCAAAGAAGCTGCATTTAAGCGCGAGTTCGCCGATCGTTTCATCGGGCTGTATTCCGAACGGCGCGTCCGAAAACTTGACCGGCATTCCGAGGGATGCGAAAAACTCCTCGGTTTTTTCGACGCCGCGTTCGGCGCCTGGCGCGTCCCAAACTTTTTTGGCGTAGCGGTCGAAGCGCCGCGGCTTTTCGCTTAAAACGTACCTCGCCCATGCGCCCCACATTATCGAAAGACTCGCTCCGTGCGCGATATCGAACATCCCGCTAAGCTCGTGCCCGAGCTGGTGCACGCTGAAATCCGGGACGCAGCCGAGTCCCGTCAGCCCGTTGTGCGAGACGCTTCCCGCCCACATCAGTTCGCTCATCGGCTGGTATAAACCGTCCGCGTCCGATTCGACCGCTTTTTTTCCGTTCGCGATTACGACGCGCATCAGCGCCTCCGCTATTTCGGTCGTAAACTCGTTTTCGTCGGACTTCATGAAGTATCGATCCAGCGTGTGCATGAATATGTCGACGATTCCGCACGCGATCTGGTATTTGGGAAGGGTTTGCGCAAGCTCCGGATTTAAAAGCGCGAATTTCGGCCGGTTTAGCTCGGTCAGAAACCCTCTTTTTTCGCCGGTCGCCTTGTTGGTCAAGACCGCCGAATTGCTTGTTTCGCTTCCCGCCGCGGGTATCGTGAGCGCGACGCCCACCGGAAGAGTCGCGGCTATAGTCTGCTCGCCCCTCCATATTTTCCATATGTCGGCGCCGGGGTTCGCCGCGCCGTGCGCGATCGCCTTTGCGGTGTCGATCGCGCTGCCGCCGCCGACGGCTACGACCATGTCGGCTTTATGCTCGAGCGCTTTTTTTATTCCTTCCCTCGCGTGTTCTAAATGAGGATTGGGCTTTACCCCGCCGAACAAAAAATAACTTATCCCACTTGATTTAAGCTTGGATTCGGTTTTTGCGATAAGGCCCGACTTGATGGCGCTGCCTTCGCCGTATACGACCGCGACGCGTGAACCGCCGTATTTTACTATCATTTCGGCAAGGCTTTCTTCGGCGCCCCTGCCGAAAATTATTTCCGTCGGGACCAGGTACTTAAAATCGAGCATGAGACGCCTCCCTTGCAAACCAACGGTTTTGCATGATTTGAATATTTATACCTCTATCGAAATCGACGTGTCCTTGTAGTGGTTCACGCGGTTCTTGCCCATTTCCTTCGCGACGTAGAGCGCGACGTCCGAACCGGATATGAACGTGCCTATGTCGTCGTCCGGCGTCGGGCATATGGTGTTAACCCCGACGCTTACCGTTATCTTGTCCTTGTTGTTGTCTGTGCAGACAACGTCGACTTTTTCGATGTTTTCGCGGTAGAGCTCGGCGATTTGCATCGCGCCCGCCATATCGGTGCCGGGCAAAAGCGCCGCGAACTCCTCGCCGCCCCAGCGCGCCGCGAAGTCGCCCGCCCGCTTAAGGGTTCTAGTCAGCGTGCCCGCGGCTATCTGCAGCACTATGTCCCCCTGAAGATGGCCGTGCCTTTCGTTGAAGGCGTTGAAGTCGTCGATGTCGATCATCAGCATGCTCAGGCATTCTTTATCGCGCATTGCGCGCTTCCATTCGTTGTCGAGCCGCTTGTCGAAGCTCCTGCGGTTGGGTATCTCGGTGAGCTGGTCGATTAGGCTAAGCCGCTCGATCGTGCGGATTTGGTTGATGATCTTCATTTGGTTGCGTATCCTAAGCCGGACGATGCCCGGAAGAAACGGCTTGCTTATGTAGTCGACCGCCCCGACCGCGAGCCCGTGCTCCTCGTCCTCGGGCCGATCGAGGCTCGTGATGAATATCACAGGTATCTCGCGCGTTTCGTAATCCTTTCGCAGCGCCGCGACCACCTCGTAGCCGTCCATCTCCGGCATCATTATGTCGAGCAGGATCAAGTCGGGAAGTTGGTCCCGCGTTGCCTGGACGGCTTCGTGGCCGTTCTTCGCGACGAACATCGTGTACTCCATTTGAAGCATGCTCATCAGCGAGACGATGTTGGATATGTCGTCGTCGGCGATTAAAATCGTATTCTTCTTCAGCAATTCCACGCGTTCACACCCATTTCGTTTTTAATGCGGAAAGCGTAGCGGCCGCCGGCATGAAGTCAAAGTCCTCCATTTGCCGGATTAGCTTATCCGTCCCCGGGAAAGCGCGAAGAGCGCCTATGTAGTTCAAGCAGTCCGTGTTTCTTGTCCGAAGCAGGTTCTCGACGCATTCGATAAGCTCGGGTACGCTCATGTCCCTGTTTGCGCCGGCCGCACCGGCCGCCCCGGCTTTGTCTTTTCCGGCGTAGGCTTCCTCGAGCGGGTTAGGTTCCGCGCTCGCAGCGGCGAGGTCCGACGGCATTATATATTTTAACAGGCACCGCCATAGCTCGTGCGAGTTGAACGGCTTGCCTATGCAGTCCACCATGCCTTTCTTGGTGTAAACGTCCTGCTCTTCGTCCATGATGTTGGCGGTAAGCGCGACGATCGGCGTCCCCGTCTCAAAAGACGTTATCAGCGAGGCCGCCTCGAAGCCGTCCATCACCGGCATGTATATGTCCATGAAGATAAGGTCGAACGGTTTCGCGTTGTTTATCATCCGCCGCTTTACAAGCTCGACTCCCTCCGCGCCGTTGTCGGCGACGACCGTGACGAGCCCGGCGCGCTCGAGGTGCTCGGTCATGAGCAGCTGGTAGATTCTGTTGTCCTCGCAAAGCAGCACTTCGCCCTCGAAGTACGGCTTTTCGCCGCGCGCGGCCGGCGCCGAGCTTTCCGGCTCGTACGTGTGGCCCTCGATTATCTCGAACTGGACTTCAAACCCGTACTTGCTCCCCGCGCCGGGCACGCTTTCGATCTCAAGCTTTCCGCCCATCAGCTCGATTATATTGTTCGCGATTATAAGGCCGAGGCGCGTTTCGCCGCGCTTAAGCGAATCGAATCCTCCGACGCTGTCGAACGGCTCGTAGACGCGGTTAATTTCTTCGGTCGTCATACCCGTACCGGTATCCTTTATCTCGAAGC
>WREB01000223.1 GCA_009779525.1 Defluviitaleaceae bacterium | reverse complement strand
TCGCGCGAACAGCAAAAGAAACTGTTCAAGTCGTTCAACCAGGCGGAAGCCAAGATAAGCCAAAAATTCGGCGGGACGGGGCTTGGGCTCGCCATATCAAAGCGCATCGTCGAAATGATGGGCGGCGAGATTTGGGTCGAATCCGAATACGGAGTCGGCTCGACGTTCATCTTCACCTTCACGGCGGTCAAGCTCGAAGACGCAAAGCCGGATGATTTCGAGGAGGAAGGCTTTGCCGGCGACGAAGCAGAGTGCTTGGACGGCGGCGAAGGCAAATTTCTTCCGCATACGCTCCTTGTCGCCGAGGACCTTGAAATAAACAGGGAGATACTTGTCGCATTATTTGAAGAGACTTGCTTCACGCTCGAATTCGCGGACGACGGAAAGGCCGCCGTTTCGATGTTTTGCGACAACCCGGGCAAATACGACTTGGTGCTTATGGACGTCAACATGCCGGAGATGGACGGCTGGGAGGCGACGCGCCTGATACGCGCGAGCGGAAAGCCAGGCGCGTTATCCGTCCCCATAATCGCGATGACAGCAAACGTATTTAAGGAAGACATAAAAAAATGCATCGACTCCGGAATGAACGACCACATCGGCAAGCCCGTCGACGCGGGCGCGATATTCGAGACGCTGCATAAGTATCTGCCGTAGGATTTTTACTCAGCGGAATTTTTCAGGCGCCGGACGGCGTCTTTTTTTTGCCCATTTTAATTAGCCGTGCGCCGCGTTTTATTTTTTACCAAAGCTTTACGTTTACCTGCATGCCGATTTTACAATCGCAATTTTATACTTGCCCCGGTTGAAAAAATAAAAAGGAGAGTAATTCTAATGAAGAAAGCCCGCACAAAACTCGCAACGCTAGCAATCGCGGCGATCCTGTCTGCCGGCGCCCTTGGCGCGCCCGCCATCGCCGAAACGCAAAGCGCCGCGCGACCCCAGTACGAAATCGGCAACCCGTATGCCGGCGTCGATTGGGCGGCGGACGGCCAGTACAAGGCCGCGCACCACACGCACTCCACCTTCTCGGACGGCAGCAATTTCAGGCGCGACATGCTTCTCGACAAGTACGCGAAAAACTTCGACATCGTAGCGATGACCGACCACGACACCACCACGACGGCTTGGGACGCCTGGACGGCCCCGGGCAGCTGGAACAACAACTGGAACGGCATCGGCCTTGACGAGTCGGCGTGCCTTACGGCGGAAGAACAAGCTGCGCTCAACAACGGGACCTACGCGAGGACGAATCCCTCCCCCGGCACTTACGGCGGCGACCGCACCAACGCCAACGGCATGATCGGAATGGGCGAATCGAACGAAACCAGCGCCGAGGGTGAGCGGTTTAGCGGCGGCGGCAGCAATTTCCGCAACCATCACATCAACGCCTTCTTTACCGGCGGTTTGCAAGGCGGCGTCGGCCAGGACCGAAACGACCCGTCCGATTACGGCAGAACGATGGACGAGGTTATAAAGGAAGTGGCCGCCCGCGGCGGAATCACCCATCTTAACCATCCCGGCAGATACACCGGCGGCCAAAACAACGCGGCGCGCTCGAGCGACTCCGCGATCGTCGGCAAATACGTGGAACTTTTCACGGAAAACCCGTCTTGCGTGGGCATGGAAATCATCAACAAATGGGACGGCGAGTCTATCAACGACCGGATCCTTTGGGACAACATACTGACGCAAACCATGCCGCTAGGCAGAAGCGTCTGGGGATTCACTAACGACGACTCGCATTCGCTCTCGGGCAACGGCCACGCGTGGAACGTAATGCTCATGCCCGCTCTTAGCCAGGACGGCACGAAGAACGCGATGGAAACCGGCGCGTTTTACGGCGTAAGCCGTATCGACCGCAAGCACGGAATCAACAGCGCCGGAACGCCGGGCGCCCCCAACCAAACCACGACGGCCGATTCGATGTACGGAGGCGGCGACCACAACCAGATGGCGCTTGGGTTCCTCGCGCAAACGACTCCGAGCATTTCTAACATCGAGGTCGCAGGCAACACCGTCACAATTACCGGAAACGATTACAACACGATCGTTTGGTATTCCGGCGCCGAAAACGACGCGAGCACGATAATCGCGACGGGCGATTCGATCGACGTTTCAATGTATCCCGACGCGGTGGCGAACGGCTATGTTCGCGCCGAGCTTGTCGGCGACGGGGGCGTTGCGTACACCCAGCCGTTTGGCATAAGCGAAGCCTCCGTCAAAGGCGCGTCGACGAATCCGAAGGGTTTCGTTGGCATCCGGGAAACCTCGAAAAACAGCAACGTTTGGATCCTTACCTTTAACGCCACGGTCGAGTATTCAAACGGAACGAGCCAAACGTCCGTCTTCTTCGTCGAACTTAACGGCAACAACGCCAACCTCGACGGAAGGTACGCGTTCGGCGCGGGCCACGAGCTCGCGGGTTTCACGCTTGTCTATGACATAAAGGGCAACGGTTCAAACGTCAAGGCGCTTGAACTAGTCAAAAGATAACAATTTGGCACTCGCGCGCCCGTTTGAGCCGCAAACTCAAACGGGCGTTTTTTTATCCGTCGCGCCGGAGCGTTTCGTGTTGCAATAATGCGTTTTCGAAAATACAATGCCACAATGGCGGGCTGCGGATATGAATGCATCATCTGGGATTGGAACGGGACGCTGCTTGACGACGCGTGGTGGTGCCTTGAGGTTATCAACACGCTGCTTAAAAAGCGGGGCCTTCCGCCGATTGGCTGTTTGAATGAGTACCGCGCGATCTTCGGGTTTCCGGTGATCGACTACTACAGGAGGGCGGGCTTCGATTTTGAAAGGGAGCCGTTCGAGGCCGTGGCGTTAGAATTCGTCGAGGCGTACGATTCGGGCGCGGGCAGGCTGCGTCTGTTTGACGGCGCGGTTGAAACGCTCGCGCATTTTCATTCGAGGGGCGTCAGGCAGTTCATCATATCGGCGTCGGAGGCGCGAAGCCTCGGCAGGCAGGTCGAAAAGCTAAACATCGGCCGCTATTTCGAAGAAGTTTGCGGGATAAAAAACATTTTCGCCGAAAGCAAAATAAACGCCTGCCTCGACTGCATTGCGCGAAATAAAATCGACGCGGGTAAGACCGTCTTCATCGGAGACACGTCGCACGACGCGTTCGTCGCGGCGGAGATAGGCTCGGACTGTATTTTAATCCCGAACGGGCACCAAGACCAAGACGCGGATGCGTTTTCATCGCAAGGCGTTACGTTTGTCGGGGACATCAAAAAACTCACGGGGTTTTTGGCATGAGCGCGGATTTAACCAATGATAAGTTCGTCGGCCTTGCCGCTATTTTCGACGGCGAGACGCAAGCGAAATTAGCCAGGCTATGCGAGGCCTTAAATAAAAAAGGCTTCACCGGAAGCCAAACAAAAGACATCCCATATCACGTGACGCTCGGGCGCGGCGAAGTTGCAAACACGGATTGGTTCGCCGAAAAAATCGATGAGGTTTGCCCGCGCCTCGCAAGTTTTGGGGTAAGCTTGGGTTAT
>WREB01000222.1 GCA_009779525.1 Defluviitaleaceae bacterium | reverse complement strand
GTATTCGATGTTTTTTATTGATACTTTCGGTTTATCGCCGCCGCAGCCGGCGCCTAGCGATATGAGTAGCGACAAACAAACCGCCGAAACGGCCGCCTTGTTAACAAAACGGAACTGGCGCGGCGGTTTCCTTTCATTTTTTACTCTGCGCATGGGTCCCCTCCCGATTGTTTATTTAAAGTGCAATCATATTACGACTACGTTTGCAGATTGTCAAACGCAACAAAAAAATCCCCGTCCGTATGCCGGGCGGGGCGGCGCGTTCGTCTTGCAAAATCAATCCTTCATTGCACGACACTATGTGAATGCACTTCGAATATTTTACAAAAACGACCGAATTTTTTCGTTTCTTTTACGTGCGGCTTTTGGCCGACTTTTACGGCGTGTTGTGCTGCCCGTCAAATTAACGGGTTACAGACGGATTACGTTCGCGGCCTGCGGGCCCTTCGCGCCCTGGACTACCTCAAACTGGACCTCTTGCCCTTCGTCCAGCGTCTTGAAGCCTTCCGAGTTGATGGCGGAAAAATGGACGAATACGTCGTCCTCGCCCGGGATCGAGATAAACCCGTAGCCCTTTTCGGCGTTGAACCATTTTACTGTGCCTGTTTTCATTGAATCCTCCTGACGGATTTAAAATAAAAAGCGATGCGGTAGGCATCCGCATATCGGCGGCCTGCGTTCAAGCCGTCCGCTTCGCGCGCGGGCGTTTTGCCCTGCGCGGATAACTAACCTGCGGATGATATCACGCTTTTCAACAACTGTCAAACATTTTTAACATAGTTAAACGATTAATTAACCGCCGTCTCCCGATTCGACGGACGCGGCCGCCTTGCGCGCCAAAAAGTCGCAGCGTTCGTTTTCCGCGTTCCCGCCGTGGCCCTTTATCCAGACGAATTCGACGTCGTGCTTTTTTATGAGCGGAATCAGTTTTTGCCATAGGTCGCGGTTTAGGACGGGCTCCTTGTCGCTTTTGGCCCAGCCGTTTTTCGCCCACCTTTCGAGCCATCCCTTTTCGACGGAATCGACGACGTAGCGCGAATCCGAATAGACGGTGACGCCGCAGGGCTCCCTCAGCGCGTCCAGCGCCGCGACGACGCTTACTATCTCCATCCGGTTGTTTGTCGTCCCGGCGAACCCTCCGCTCAGCTCCTTGCGGTAAACCCTGCCCGAACCGTCCGAAAAAAGCAGGACGGAGCCGTAGCCGCCCGGCCCCGGGTTGCCGAGGCAAGCGCCGTCGGCGTATACGTCCACGCGTTTGGCGCGATGATTATCCCTCCCGGCCTTCCCTTGCGAAAAATTATTTTCGGCGTCGAATAGCTTGCAAATCGCCTCGGCGTAAAGCAGGTCGTCTTTGCAAGTAATTTTTATGTTTAACGCCTCGCCGACGAACATCCGCGCTATTCCGGCTTGCATCCGCTCGACGAGCTTGGCGTCGTCGGTCGCCTCGAACCCGTCCGAAAACGCCATTTCGTGCGCGTCAATCAAAAGCCTGCGCGGGAACGCCTGCGGTGTCTGGACGAACCAGAGGTTGTCGCGCTCGAGCGTCTGCTTTATTATTCCGTCGTCGTCGGCCGCCTTCACCGTTTCGTTCGGCCTTAGCCCGGGAATCGCCGCGAATCCCTCCGAAGCCAACTCGATTGCGTCTTCGATCAGCGTCTCGGAGACGAAAGGCCTGGCTCCGTCGTGCACGAGGATTATTTCGGCGCCGGGGCCGACCGCCTCAAGCGCCGCGCGCACCGTCTGCCCGCGGGTTGCGCCGCCTGTGATTATTTCCGTTACCTTGTCGAACGAATATTCGCCGATGATTTTTTTTCTCGTATAGTCGGCGTAGCCTTCGGGGACCGCCACGATTATTTCGCCGATTAAGCCGGAAGCCTCGAACGGCTCGATCGCGCGGGCGAGCAGCGGTTTTTTGCAAAGCGGTTGGAACTGTTTGGGCAGCTCGCCTCCGAACCTCGCGCCGATGCCGGCCGCGGCGATTATAACCGCCGCGCGCGCCTGCTCCATAAAATCATCCTCTCGCCGTCGTACGCCTCAATCATACACGCGCCGCGCCGCGTTGTGAAGGATGCTGCGCCGTCCTTGACGGGGACGCGCCGGTCGTATAAAATCATTATCCGGATATTTTGGCCGGCGGGAGGTGAATCATTTGGCGAACATCAAATCGGCAAAAAAACGCGTTAAGGTCATCGCGAAAAAGCAGCTCCGGAACAAGATGGTCAAATCGTCGACGAAGACCGCGATAAAGAAGGCGCGCACAGCGATAGGCGCGAACGACGCGGCCGCGCCGGCGGCTTTCACCGACGCCGTCTCCGCGATCGACAAGGCGGCTTCTAAAGGCGTTTATCATAAGAACACCGCGGCGCGAAAAAAATCGAAGCTTGCGAAAATGCTGAATAGGGCCGCGATATAGGCGGCCCGTTCCGTTAACGGGGGGCTTGCATGAAATACACCGAATACGGGAAAACGGGGATCCGCGTATCGAGGCTCGGGTTTGGCGCGATGCGTCTGCCGATGCGCGAAGTCGACGGAAAAAGCGTGGCCGACGAAGAGCTTTCGGTGCCGCTTATAAGACATGCGTTCGACCTCGGGGTCAATTACATCGACAGCGCGTTCGGCTATTGCGGCGGGACGAGCGAATCGATCGTAGGCAAGGCGGTCAAGGGGCGCAGGGACAAAATTTACATTTCGACGAAAAACCCGACGGGGGACTGCGACGGGGCGGCGTGGACCGAGCGGCTGGAGACCAGCCTCAAGAGACTCGACACCGACTACATCGATTTTTATAACTACCACGGAGCTAGCATCAACGCGTACCGTTCGTGGAAGGAAGCCGAAAACGGCCCGATACAGGCGGCGCTTAAGGCGAAGGACCAGGGCATGATAAGGCATATTTCGTTCTCGACGCACGACAAGCCCGAAAACATCATCGAACTTATCGACACCGGGTTTTTCGATTCGATAACGCTCCAATATAATCTGCTCGACCGTTCCAACGAGGGCGCGATCGCCCACGCGAAGCAAAAGGGGCTTGGCGTGACGGTCATGGGCCCGGTCGGGGGCGGCAGGCTCGGGAGCCCGAGCGAGGTCATCCGCGGGCTGCTTGAGAAAAAACCCGTAAGCACCGCCGAAATGGCGCTTCGCTTCGTGCTAGCCAACGAAAACGTGCATATCGCGCTTTCCGGGATGAACGAAATAAGCCAGGTCGACGAAAACGTACAGATCGCCTCGCGCGAGGGCAGCCTCACCGGCGACGAGCTGCTTCGCGTTAAGGAAATGATGGAGGAAAACAAGAAGCTCGCGTCGCTTTACTGCACGGGTTGCAACTACTGCCTTCCCTGCCCGAAAGAAATCAACACCCCCCATATCTTCGGAATAATGAACACGCACAAGGTTTACGGGCTTACAAACAACGCGAAAAACGAATACGCGAACGTGATAAACAAGCGGGGCTGGGTAAAAAGCGCCGACGCGTCCGCTTGCGCCGAATGCGGCGAATGCGAGGGCAAATGCCC
>WREB01000221.1 GCA_009779525.1 Defluviitaleaceae bacterium | reverse complement strand
GCCCCATTAAAACGGAAAAGAGGGGATTTGAACCCCTGCGCCGTTATTCACGACCTACCCGCTTTCCAGGCGAGCCCCTTAAACCACTTGGGTACTTTTCCACTGCGCCGGGTTAAAATACGACGATACGCCGCGAATGTCAAGGAAGGGGCGAATCATGACAGCAATAAGCGTCGGCGGCGTCGAAATTAAAACACCGGTCTTCCTCGCGCCGCTCGCGGGCTATACCGACAAGGCGTTTCGCGCGCTTTGCCACGAATACGGCTGCGGGCTCTCTTACACCGAGATGGTCAGCGCGAAAAGCGTGGTCTACGGCAACGCGCGCGTTTCGACGCTTGTCGACGCGTCGGAATCGGCGAGGCCGTTCGCGGTGCAGCTTTTCGGAAGCGAGCCGGCGTTTATCTCCGAAGCCGTCAAGCGGCTCGAGGGGTTCCCGTTCGATATCGTAGACATCAACATGGGCTGCCCGGTGCCAAAAATCGTAAAAAACGGCGAGGGCTGCGCCCTCATGCGCGAACCCCGTCTTGCCGGCAGGATAATAGAAGCGGCGGCGCAAGCCTCGGCAAAACCCGTGACCGTCAAGCTGCGCAAGGGCATATCCGGGGGCGAAAGCGCCGCGTTTCTCGCGCGGGTCGCGGAGGACTCCGGGGCCTCCGCCATCGCCGTGCACGGCAGGACGAGGGAACAATTTTATTCCGGCAACGCGGATCTTGAATGCATCGCGGAGGCGAAGCGCGCGGTGCGCGTTCCGGTGATCGGAAACGGCGACGTCACAAGCGGCGAGTCCGCGGCGCGCATGTTTAGCCAAACCGGCTGCGACGCGGTGATGGTTGCGAGGGGCGCGCTGGGGAGCCCCTGGGTTTTTTCGCAAATAATAAGCTTCATAGAATCCGGCGTCGAGATTGAACCGCCAACCTGGGCGAAGCGCGCGGAAATCGCGGCGAGGCACTTGAGGGATGCGGCTTTGCAAAAAGGCGAGCGGACGGGCCTGCTTGAGATGCGCAAGCACCTTTCCTTTTACGCGAAGGGCCATCCGCGCGCTTCGGAGCTGCGCCGAAAAATAAACGAAACGGAGTCCGCCGTAGAAATCCTCGAAATGCTTTTCACCGTTTTTGCGCGCGAAGGCGGACCCGGCGCGGCCGACGGACACGCGGCGATTTAACATGCGGCTTCTTGCTCCGCGGCGATTTATTGACAGCGCGGGCGGGGTTTGGTAATTTTGGCTACGGACGCGCGGGACGCTTCGGATTTGACTGGTTCGCCGCCGCGCCGGATAAAAAAACGGGGGTCGTAAATGAAACCTACGCAAATAGGGGCGCTGCCGGCGATAGGCATCCGCCCGACGATCGACGGAAGACGGAACGGGATACGCGAATCACTCGAGGACCAGACGATGGGCATGGCGAAAGCCGCCGCCGATTTGATAACGTCAAGCCTCAGGTACCCGGGCGGACAACCGGTGCGCGTCGTGATAGCCGACACTACCATCGGCGGGGTGGCGGAAGCGGCGCTTTGCGCGGATAAATTTTCGCGCGAGAACGTTTGCGCGACCTTGACTGTGACGCCCTGCTGGTGCTACGGCACCGAAACGATGGACACGGACCCGCAGACGATCAAAGCCGTTTGGGGGTTTAACGGAACGGAGCGCCCGGGCGCCGTCTACCTCGCCGCGGTGCTTTCGGCGCACGCGCAGCGCGGGCTTCCGGCATTCGGCATTTACGGCCGCGACGTCAGGGACAACGACGACTCCACGCTTCCTTGCGACGTGAAGTCCAAAATTCTCGGTTTCGCCCGGGCCGCGATGGCGGCCGGCCTGATGAGGGGACGCTCGTATTTAAGCATCGGCTCGATTTCTATGGGAATCATGGGCTCGTATCCCGACATTTCGTTTTTCCAAAAGTATTTGGGCGTTCGGATGGAACTATGCGACATGACCGAAGTCGAGCGCCGGATCGCGCTTGGCGTCTACGACCGCGGCGAATACGAGGCCGCGCTCGCCTGGACAAAGGCGAATATTAAAGAAGGTTTCGACAAGAACGGCAAAAAAACCAAATCGCGCGAAGAAAAGGATCGCGACTGGGAATACTGCGTGAAGATGACGCTGATATGCCGCGACCTTATGACCGGGAACGAAAAACTTAAGGAAATGGGTTTCGCGGAGGAAGCCTGCGGCAGAAACGCGATCGCCGCCGGATTCCAGGGGCAGCGCATGTGGACCGACCACAAGCCGAACGCCGACTTCACCGAAGCGATGCTCTGCTCGAGCTTCGATTGGAACGGCGCGCGCGAGGCGTTCGTCTTCGCGACGGAAAACGACAACCTCAACGCGCTCGCGATGCTGTTCCAGCATTTGCTTGGCCAGCGGGCGTCCGCCTTCGCCGACGTGAGGACCTACTGGAGCCCCGAATCAATCGAAAGAGTTACGGGATGGAAGCCAGACGGCAAGGCCGCGGGCGGGTTCATCCATCTGATTAACTCCGGTGCGGCGTGCCTCGACGCGGCCGGCGCGATGAAGGACGCCGAAGGCAACGCCGCGATGAAGCCGTTTTGGGAAATCAGCGATTCGGACATAAAGGCTACGCTTGACGCGGTCGAGTTTAGCCCGGCGGATTTGGATTACTTCCGGGGAGGCGGCTACTCGTCGCGGTTTGAGACGAAAGCCGAAATGCCCGTCACGATGGCGCGCGTCAACCTGGTCGACGGGCTCGGCCCGACGCTTCAGATCGCCGAGGGCCATACGCTGGCGCTGCCTCCCGCGGTTTCGGACGCGCTTTGGAAGCGCACGGACTACACGTGGCCCTGCACATGGTTCGCCCCGCGGACGACCGGAAGCGGCGCGTTTGGCGACGTTTATTCGGTGATGGCGAACTGGGGCGCGAACCACGGGGCGTTCACGTACGGGCATATCGGTTCGGACCTTATCACCCTCGCCTCGATGCTTCGCATTCCCGTATCGATGCACAACGTCTGCGCCAAAAACATTTTCCGCCCGCACGCCTGGTCCGCGTTCGGCACGAACGACCCGGAGGGCGCCGACTACAGGGCGTGCGCAAACTACGGCCCGCTGTACGGATAAACGCCGACGAAAAAAAATAGAACAAAAAAACCGGGGGCAAAATCCCCGGTTTTTTTTCGGCACGCCGCCGCTTTAATGGGAGGAGGTGGATTTGAACCACCGAAAGCTGAGCTAACAGATTTACAGTCTGCCCCCTTTGGCCACTCGGGAACCCTCCCGCGAGCAACCGCAATGCTATCACAAATAAAAAAACGGCGCAAGCGTTTGCCGCGGACGGCTAGTCGGCTTGCAAGGGCGTAATTCCGTTTTAATTTAAAACGCATAAATTTTTTTGCCAAACAATTCGCAAATCGGCATCCTTTATATTTTACAGCGCCGTCTCGTAATCGAGCCAAGCCTCGATGTCGTCGCCGACCGATAGCATCGTTTCGTCCATCGGTATCTTAAAACCCTGGCAGCCTCCCTGGCAGCGCTCGCCCCGAAGCCTGACGTCGCAGCCGTAGCCCCTGGCGAT
>WREB01000220.1 GCA_009779525.1 Defluviitaleaceae bacterium | reverse complement strand
GTATTTCGTCGTTTTCTCGTGGGACCAGTATAAGAGTAACCCCCTGATGATACTCAGCTTCCGCGAAGGCGGCCTCGCGATATACGGCGGAATACTTGGCGCGCTCCTTTCCGGGTTTATTTTTTCGAAATACAAAAAAATTCCCATTTCGACTCTGTTCGACACATGCGCCCCGTCCCTTCTGATCGGCCAGATAATCGGAAGGTTCGGAAACTTCTTCAACCGCGAGGCGTTCGGCGGATTCACCGAGAACCCGTTCGCGATGCGGCTGCTTTCGCACCAGGCCAGCGGCGTCACCCCCGGCCTTTTGCGAAATTCGGTGGTCGAACGCGGCGCCGAGTACGTTCAGGTGCATCCGACGTTCCTGTACGAAGCTTCTTGGAATTTTATTTTGATGATCGCGTTGATTCTATACCGTCCGCATAAAAAATTTGCCGGCGAAGTGATGCTTTTATATATGCTCGGCTACGGCGCCGCGAGGTTCTTCATCGAAGGCTTGAGGACCGACCAGCTCATCTTTTTCGAGACGGGGATTCCCGCGAGCCAAATAACGTCGGTCGCGTTTGTCTTAATCGCGCTGACATGGATAATAATCGGTAGGCTTCGGGCGCGCTCGGGTGCGTGCGTGGTGCTTGCTTCGCCCGGTCCGACCGGTTTTGTTGATGAATGACCGCCCGCGTGTTATACTGCGCAATCTGCCCTGGCCCTGGTTTAGGCGACTCCGGCCACTCCATAGCTTGAGGCGTATTTAAGTACATATAAGGAGGAAATGATGAAAGACAAAAAGGAAATAATCGCGAAGTACGGAAGGGCTGAAAACGACACGGGTTCGCCCGAAGTCCAAGTCGCCCTGCTTACCGAGCGGATCAACCATCTGACCGAGCATTTGCGCGCTCACCCGAAGGATTTCCATTCGCGCAGGGGTTTGCTTAAGATCGTGGGTCAGCGAAAAGGCCTCTTAAATTACATCCGCCAACGCGACGTCGTGAAGTACCGTTCCTTGATCGGCGAGCTTGGCCTCAGAAAGTAGGGTAATATGGCAAAAATTTATGAAACGTCTTTAGGCGGTAGAAAATTTACGTGTGAAATCGGCCGCGCCGCGGAACTTGCCGGAGGTTCGGCGCTGATGCGTTACGGCGAAACCGTGGTGCTTGTCGCGGCGACTACATCGGATAAACCCCGCGCCGGGATTGATTATTTTCCGCTGAGCGTCGATTACGAGGAAAGGCTCTACGCCGTCGGCAAGATTCCGGGCGGCTTCATCAAGCGCGAGGGACGGCCGACAGAAAAGGCGGTGCTCGCGTCAAGGCTCATAGACAGGCCGATACGGCCGCTTTTCCCGGACGATTACCGAAACGACGTCGCGGTCGTCTCCACGGTGTTGTCGGTCGATCAGGACTGCAGCCCGGAAATAACCGCGATGATCGGCTCATCGATCGCGCTTTCCATTTCGGACATACCCTTCTTCGGCCCGACCTCCGCGGTAAACGTCGGGCTGATAGACGGCGAATACATCGTAAACCCCACTTCCGCCGAACGCGAGCGAAGCAAGCTTTCGCTGACGGTCGCCTCGACCCGCGAACGCGTCATGATGATCGAGGCCGGCGCCGAGGAAGTCACAAACGACGAGATGTTCGGGGCGATAATGTTCGCGCACGAAGAAAATAAAAAAACGATAGCGTTCATCGATTCCATAATCGCCGAAAACGAAAAGCCGAAGCGCTCGTATACGCAGCATGTGATACCGGACGATTTATACGCGCGCGTCAAGGATTTTATTACCGACCAAAGGATGGAAGAAGCCGTCTTCACCGACTTGAAGCAGGAGAGGGACGAACGCGTCGGCTTGCTGACAAACGAGGTCATGGCCGAACTGCTTCCGACGTTCGACGCGGAAGTCCGCGACGAATACCAGGGCATGCTCGGAAACGCCATTTACAAATTCGAGAAGGAAACGGTAAGGCGTATGATCCTGCGCGGGCAGAAACGTCCCGACGGCCGCAAGTTCAACGAAATACGCGCGCTTTCCGCGGAAGTCGACGTACTGCCGCGCACCCACGGATCAGCGATGTTCAAGCGGGGCCAGACACAGGTGCTTACCATCACAACCCTCGGTTCGATGGGGGAGGTCCAGCGTCTCGACGGGCTCGACATAATGGAAGAAAGCAAGCGGTATATGCACCATTACAACTTCCCGAGCTTTTCGGTCGGGGAGACGCGCCCGAGCCGCGGGCCGGGCCGAAGGGAGATAGGTCACGGGGCGCTCGCCGAACGCGCGTTGCTGCCGATGATACCGACCGAGGACGACTTTCCGTACGCGATAAGGCTGGTTTCGGAAGTCCTAAGCTCGAACGGTTCGACTTCGCAGGCCAGCGTGTGCGGAAGCACGCTGTCGCTGATGGCGGCTGGCGTGCCGATTAAAAAACCGGTCGCCGGAATATCGGTCGGAATGGTCACCGGCGATTCGGCGGACGAATTCGTGCTGCTTACCGACATTCAAGGCCTCGAGGACTTTTTCGGCGACATGGACTTCAAAGTCGCGGGAACCAAAGACGGAATAACCGCGATCCAGATGGATATAAAAATCGACGGCCTAACGCCCGAAATCATCAGGGCTTCGCTTGAGCAAACCTACGCCGCCCGCGTAAAGATACTCGACGAGTCCATGCTCCCGGTCCTGGCTGCGCCGCGCGGCGACATATCGCCGTACGCGCCGAAAATCGCGATCGTCAGGATAAACCCGGATCAAATCGGCGAAGTCGTCGGCTCGCGCGGGAAGGTAATCAAGCGGATTATCGAAGAATCCGGCGTGGAGAAGATCGATACCGAGGACGACGGCCGAATCTTCGTCGCCGACCGCGACATGGCGAAGGTAAACCGCGCCGTCGACATAATCAAGGCGATCGTGTTCCCTCCCGAAATCGGAAAGCTGTATACGGGCAAAGTGACGAGGCTTTTAAACTTCGGGGCGTTCGTGGAAATCGCCCCCGAAAAGGAAGGCCTGATACATATCTCGCAGCTCGCAAAGGAAAGAGTGAAGAAAGTCGACGACGTCGTCAACGTCGGGGACATCGTGACGGTCAAGGTCGTCGAGATAGACGACCAGGGAAGGATAAACCTGTCGCGAAAGGCGGCGCTTCCGCCAGATCCGCCAAGCGGCGAATGATAATTTTAAAGACGCTAGAAAATGGGCTGCGCGTCGTCATGGAACCCATGACTTCCGTGCGGTCCATTTCTTTTGGCATATGGGTGCGCAACGGCTCCCGGAACGAGGACGCCTTGACATACGGCGTTTCCCATTTCATCGAGCACATGATGTTCAAGGGAACCGAAAGCCGAAGCGCCAAAGATATCGCGGACACGATGGATTCGCTTGGCGGCCAGATCAACGCGTACACCTCCAAGGAGCACACCTGCATATATACCCGGACGCTCGATTCGCATTTCGAGATCGCGCTCGGCGTGCTATCGGACATGTTTTTCAACTCGCGCTTCGACGAGGAGGACATCGCTCGGGAACGCAACGTGATCCTCGAGGAAATC
>WREB01000219.1 GCA_009779525.1 Defluviitaleaceae bacterium | reverse complement strand
GAGGGTCGAGGGGAAGGACTGGCAGCAGAACGAGCGCTACGACCAATACCTTTCCATGTTCGAGAAAATGCTGGATATGACCGACACGCACGATAACCCCTGGCATATAATCGAATCCGAGGACCGTAAATATTCGACGGTAAAAACTTATCGGACCATCATCTCCATCATCAACGCGAGGTTAAACGAGCGCGCCGAAGAAAAAAAGGATTCCGCAAGCGCGCCCGGAGTCGTCTACGCGACCGATAAACTGCGCGGGGCCCCGACCGGACGCGGGGCGGACGAAGAGTACTACAAAAGGGAGACCGGCTCGCTCCAAAAAGAACTCGACATGCTTGGCAACCGGCTTTACGCGAAGCGCAGGTCCGCGGTCATCGTATTCGAGGGCTGGGACGCGGCGGGCAAGGGCGGATGCATCAAGCGAATCACGGAGGAACTGGACCCGCGCTGCTACGAAGTCGTTCCGATAGGCGCGCCTTCGCAAGAGGAGCTCTCCCGCCATTACTTGTGGAGGTTTTACAACAAGCTTCCGAAGGACGGCCATTTCGCGATCTTCGACCGTTCGTGGTACGGAAGGGTCCTGGTCGAGCGCGTAGAGCGCCTCACGCCTGAGGTAGCCATACGCAGGGCGTACAGGGAAATAAACGAAATGGAGGCGCACTGGCGGCGCCACGGCGCGCTTATAATCAAGTTTTGGCTTCAAATCGGAATGGACGAACAGTTGAAACGCTTCAGCTCGCGCCAAGAAGATCCGCTCAAAAGATATAAAATCACGGACGAGGATTGGCGGAACCGCGAAAAGTGGGCTATGTACGAGCAGGCCGTCGAGGAGATGATCGCTAAGACCGACACTCCGAACGCCCCCTGGACGATCGTCGATTCGAACAACAAGCGCTACGCCAGGATGCTCGTGCTTCAGACGGTGACGGAGGCGCTTCGCGAAGCGCTCAAATGAAGCTTGTGCGGCGGGCGGCATACAAACCTTATTCGCATACGTAAATACGGTCGGACACATAAATAACGGAGGGAATAAAATGGCAAAAAAACTTTACAAATCGAGGACAAACTCGAAAATCGACGGGGTTTGCGGCGGCGTCGCCGAATATTTCAACATCGACCCGACCATCGTCCGCATCGCATGGCTGCTTTTCGCCTTCTCAGGCGCCGGGATAATCGCGTACGTCGTCTGTATGCTGATAATACCGCGCGCGCCGAAAGCGGCCGACGAATACCCGTCCAACGAAAATTGAGCGATCTAAGCAAAAAACGTTTCGTCTGCTTCGGGGAGATAATGCTCCGCCTAAATCCGGAAGGCTTCCTGCGCATAAAGCAGGCGCCTTCTTTTATGGCTTCGTACGCCGGGGGGGAGGCTAACGTCGCGGTTTCGCTAGCGAACTTCGGAATGGACGCCGCGTTCGTCACGCGCCTGCCCGAAAACGACGTCGCCGAAGGTGCGCTTCGCAGCCTTCGGGCGAACAAAGTCGACGTTTCGCAAATAACTTTCGGCGGGGAGCGCCTGGGCGTCTATTTCCTGGAAAAGGGCGCTTCCCAGCGCCCGTCGAAAGTTATCTACGACAGGAAGCACTCGGCGATCGCCGAGGCGAAACGGGAGCATTTCGACTGGGACGCAATTTTTAACGGGGCCGGCTGGTTCCATTTCACCGGAATCACCCCCGCGCTTGGCGGCGCGCTTCCGGAGATATGCATGGACGCGGTCTCGGCCGCAAGAGACAAAGGGCTTAAGGTAAGCTGCGACTTAAATTACCGCAAGAACCTTTGGGCGCCCGAAAAGGCGCGCGAAGTTATGGGCAAACTGCTTGAAAAAACGGACCTTTGCATCGCGAACGAAGAGGACGCCGAAAAAGTCTTAGGCATCATGCCCGACGGAAACGACGTCGATCGCGGCGAGCTGAACCGCGACGGCTACGTCGGCGTCGCGCGAAAAATCCAATCGGGATACGGTTGCGAGGCGGTGGCGATTACGCTGCGGCAAAGCCGCTCGGCGGACGACAACGGCTGGTCGGGCATGCTTTACTCAGGCGAGCGCGCCTATTTTTCCAAGACCTACGAAATCCACATAGTGGACAGGGTCGGGGGAGGCGATTCGTTCGGCGGGGCGCTCATTTACGCCCTTGCCAACAGGTTCGATCCGCAAAAGGCGATCGAGTTCGCCGCGGCGGCCTCGTGCCTGAAGCATACGGTCGAATACGACTTCAACCAGGCAACGATCAAGGAAGTGACCGACCTGATGGAGGGCGGCGGATCGGGCAGGGTGCAGAGATAGGGGCCGAAAGGCCCCCTTAAAATTTGCTTGACCGTTTCGACGCCGTTTGATATCTTTTCCGCTTGGATAAAATAAATCACGGGGGCTTCAATGCAAAAAACGGGTATTACGACAATCGTCGCAGCGTTGGGAGGAAACGCCCTTGGCGACACGGCCGCGGAACAATTAAGGAACGCTAGAATAGCCGCGGCGGCCATCGTCGACTTGATCGAAGCCGGCAACAGGGTAGTGGTCGTCCACGGAAACGGACCGCAGGTCGGGATGATTAAAAAGCAGTTCGACACCGGCGACTCCGAAATGCCCATCGCCGAATGCACGGCGATGAGCCAGGGCTATATAGGATACCATCTGCAGCAGTCGCTGCAGTCCGAACTCGACGGGCGCGGAATCGAAAAGAGCGTCGCTTCCGTCTTGACGCAGGTGATCGTGGACGCGAAGGACCCGGCCTTCCAAAAACCGTCGAAACCGATAGGCAAGCACTACGACGAAGAGACCGCGCAAAAACTGATGACCGAGTCGGGCCGCCTTTACAAGGAAGACGCGGGGCGCGGCTGGCGCTGGGTCGTACCGTCGCCCAAGCCAATTGACATACGCGAGTTAAAAAGCATCGAGCTTTTGATCGAAAACGGAAACGTAGTCGTCGCGTGCGGCGGCGGCGGGATTCCGGTGGTTAAAGACGGAGGCGGCTATTTAGGGGTGGACTCAGTCATCGACAAGGATTTCGCAGCGGCCAAGCTTGCGGACCTCATCGACGCCGACATTTTATTCATACTTACGGCGGTAGAGCGCGTATGCGTCGATTTCAACAAACCCGGGCAGAGGGCGATACCGGAAATGACGATCGAGGAAGCGAAAAAGCTGTGCGGCGAAGGCCATTTCGCGCCGGGCAGCATGCTTCCGAAAGTCGAGGCGAGCATCCAGTTCGCATCCGGTAAAAAAGGCAGGAAAGCCGTCATCGGCCTGCTTAGCAAGGCGGCGCAGTCGATAAAGGGCGAAAACGGGACTATAATTACAAACTAATATTTAACAAAAAAACGCATGGCGCCGAAAAGCCATGCGTTTTTTATATTGCAAAAGGTTATAATCGTTAAAGAGGAACTATATTCGATCGGAGCTTAAGCCATGGCGAAAAGGGAGTTTTACGGAAAACCCGAAGCGATAACCGAAGAATGGTGCGTCAACTCGGGGGGTTTTTCGTGGCAGGACTTCGTAACCGCCATTCCTTCGCTCGTTTTCGTCGTCACCGGCTGGAAACCGAACGG
>WREB01000218.1 GCA_009779525.1 Defluviitaleaceae bacterium | reverse complement strand
TGCATCCGGGGAGAACCGCTTCGATTTTTGTCGACGGCGCAAATATCGGTTATATGGGCGAGTTTCACCCCGAAACGAGGGCAAGGTTTAAAATAGACGAGCGCGCCTACGCGATAGTCGTAGAAATGGACGCGCTGTACGGGTTTTCATCTGGCGTTAAAAAAGCGTTCAAGCCGCTTCCAAAATTTCCGGCGACGCTCCGCGACATAGCGCTCAAAGTCAAAAACGAAACGACGGCGGCCGAAATAGAGGAAACTATCCGCAAATCGGCCGGTCAGTTTTTAACCGGGCTGAAGCTTTTCGACGTCTACCAGGGCAAGCAGATCGAGGATGGCTACAAATCGCTCGCCTACAGCCTGACTTTTCGCGCGGCCGACCGAACGCTGTCCGAATCGGACGTCGCGGGCCCGATGGACCGGATTTTGCGGGACTTGAGCGAAAAACTGGAAGCGACGCTGAGGGACAAGTAAGTGAGGATATATTCGTTCCTCCATTATGTCTGCCTGCTTCCGGCGGCGTTTTTCGCCCCGGTCATACACGAATCGGTAAAGGCGCTCTGCACGTCAAAGCTGGGCGACCCCACGCCTAAAAACAAAGGGTTCCTCAAAGGGAACCCGTTTCGCTATTTCGAGGCGGTCGGATTCATATGCATCCTCATCTTCGGCTACGGATGGGGGCAGCCGGTCCCGACGTCTCCTGTTTCCTACAGGGACAGGAAGCGCGGGACGCTCGTCACGTACATCACGCCTTCCGTGGTCAATCTGCTTGTCGGCGTGATCGCGGCGGCGTCGGGAAAGCTTTTCGGGACGTTCTACCCGATGGGCCCGGACGGCGCGATCGCCGTTTTTTTCGTCAACGCGCTGTATCTGTTCGCCAAGGTGAACATAAGCCTCGCGCTCTTCAACATAATACCGGTGTATCCGCTTGACGGCGCCAAGGTCCTAAGCCTTTTTTTGAAGCCGGACCTCGCGATTAAAATGAACCATTACGAAAAGATCCTGCAGGTGATTTTAATTCTGCTTCTCGGGTTCGGCCTCGTAGGGCGCGCGTTCGACCCGCTGGTCGATTCGCTGATAAAAGCGGTTTGGCTGTAGCGATGGAATACAAGCTTGATTCGTTCGAGGGGCCGCTCGACTTGCTGTTAAAACTGATCGATAAAAACGAGATCGACATATTCGACATACCTATCGCAAAACTCACCGACCAGTACATAGCCGCGATTACGCAAATGCACGGCGGTCTTTTGCGCGTGGGCGAGGAGCAGATGGAGGGCGCCGGCGAATTCATATTGATGGCTGCGACGCTTCTTGCGATTAAATCGCGGATGCTTCTCCCGAAGCCTCCCTCGGCGCCGGAAATCATCGAGGACCCGCGGGAGGAGTTGGTTCGAAGGCTCCTCGCGTATAAAGAATGCAAGCAGGCGGCGGCGACGCTCGGCGCGCTGGGGTCGCAGGCGGAGCGGATAACGCGGCCTCCCGACATAACGGCGCGGCGCAGCGTCGACTTGTTCCGGCTTGAGATAGCCTGCGACGCGTCGGACGTGATGGGCCAAATAGGCGTAGAGGCGCTTTACAGGGTTTTTTCCGACGTTATGAGGCGGGTCGAATCAAGGGTCGACTCGGCGCACGCGGACTACGGCGAAATGTTTCGGGAGCGCTTCACGGTCGAAATGAAAATAAAATCGATCACCGAACTGCTTGCGGTCCGCGGGAACGTGACGCTTGGCGAATTGTTTTGCGAATGCGAAACTCGGGAGGAAGCGATCGTCACTTTTCTCGCCGTGCTCGAGCTGATGCGTTCGAATTCCGCCGCAGTTTCGCAGCGCAGGCAGTTCGGCGCCGTTACGATAGCGAAGGCCGGTTAAGTGCCGGGGCATCGGATGAAGCAGGAAAAGGCGCTCGAGGCGCTGCTTTTCGCAAGCGGCGAAAGCGCGAATATCGCGAAACTCGCCGACGCGATCGGCTGCGACATCCCTATGACGCGCAACCTCCTCGCTAACATGGCCGATACGTACAAAACCGAAAACGCCGGGATTATGCTCATCGAAATGGACGATTCGTACCAGCTTTGCGCGAATCCCGAATACAACGAGCAGATACGCAAGCTCCTCAACACCTCGCAGCGCAAGCCGATTACTCAGCCGCTCCTCGAAACGCTTTCGATCGTCGCTTACAAGCAGCCGGTGACGAAAAACATGATCGAGGACATCCGAGGGGTAAACGCCGACCACGCGGTCAACCGGCTCCTCGAATACGGGCTGATCGAGGAAAGGGGAAGGCTCGACGCGCCGGGCAAGCCGATTCTGTTCGCGACGAGCGAAAATTTTTTGAGGTTTTATGGTTTGAGGAACTTAAGCGAATTGTTCGAGACGGCGGACGCCGGCGGAGCAACTTTCGGCGAACCGCCGGAAACTTTGCATAACGAAGTAGCGCCGGACGCGGGCGATTAAAATAATTTTACGGCGCGTCCGCGAGGGAGAAGATATGGAGCGGCTTCAAAAAATTTTATCCATGGCCGGCGCATCCTCGCGCAGGGCGGGCGAGGAAATGATCGCCGCGGGACGCGTCGCGGTTAACGGGACGGTTATAAAGACGCCCGGCTTCAAGGCCGACCCCGCCGCGGACGTGATAACGCTCGACGGACGTAAGATCGCGGCCGTGAGTTCGTACGCTTACGTCATGCTAAACAAGCCGGAGGGCGTCGTGACTACCGCAAACGACCCGCGCGGGCGCCAGACGGTGATGGACCTGGTGCCGAAAGAACCGCGGATTTTTCCGGTGGGAAGGCTCGACTTCGACACTTCGGGGCTTTTGGTTTTGACCAACGACGGCGCGCTCGCCTACGCGCTCGCGCATCCGAAAAACATGGTCCCAAAAATATACGTCGCGAAGCTGCGCGGCGTTCCGGACGCCGAATCGGCCGAAAAATTCCGCGCGGGGCTTATAATCAACGGCCGAAAAACCGTAAAGTGCGGCTTCGAAGTGACGGCGGAAAAAAACGGCTGCCGCGCCCTGGTTACATTAACCGAAGGCCGGAACCGGCAGGTGCGCAAGATGTGCGCGCAGATAGGGCATCCGGTCGTCAAGCTGAAACGCGTCGCGGTCGGCCCGCTTAGGCTTGGGGGGCTCCGCGAGGGGCAATGGAGGATTCTGACGCCCGGCGAGGTAAAAAAATTGCGGCAGTGCGCGGGGATGGCGGACAAATGACGAAGCCCGTTCTTGTTATAATAGCCGGGGGGCTCGGAAGCAGGTACGGCGGGGTCAAGCAGATCGAGCCGGTCGACGACGCCGGCAACTGGTTCATGGACTACGCGATGTACGACGCGATGCGCGCGGGTTTCGAGACCGCGGTGCTGGTCGTATCTCCCACGATACTTGACGACATACGCGAAACGATCGGAAAGCGCGTAGGCGGCAACATGGAAATCAAATATTCGGTGCAGCGCCTCGAAGACATTCCGGTGGGCCGCTTGATTCCCGAGGGCAGGGTAAAGCCGTGGGGGACCGGGCACGCCGCGTACAGCGCGAGGGACAACATAGAAGGACCCTTCGCGGTAGTCAACGCGGACGATTTTTACGGGGCGGACG
>WREB01000217.1 GCA_009779525.1 Defluviitaleaceae bacterium | reverse complement strand
TACGCGACACCAGCGTTACGAAGACGGAAGCCGGAGGCATAACCCAGCATATAGGCGCGTACACCGTGGATATAAACGGGAGGCCGATCACGTTCCTCGACACCCCGGGACACGAGGCGTTCACCGCAATGAGGATGCGCGGCGCCCAGGTCACAGACATAGCGATCCTCGTCGTCGCGGCGAACGACGGAGTCATGCCCCAGACGGTGGAGGCGATAAACCACGCGAAAGCCGCCGGAGTCGACATTATCGTGGCGATCAACAAAGTCGATTTGCCGAGCGCGAACCCTGACCGCGTCAAGCAGGAGTTGACCGAGCACGGCCTTCTCGTGGAGGACTGGGGAGGCGAAACGATCGCGGTGCCGGTTTCGGCGCTCCAAAAAACCGGAATCGAGCAATTGTTGGAAATGATAATAATCGTTTCGGAGATAAAAGAGCTGCGCGCCAATCCGAACAAGGCGGCGAAGGGCAGCATCATCGAGGCGAAACTCGACAAGGGTCGGGGCCCCGTCGCCACCGTGCTCGTCCAGGACGGCACGCTTCGGATCGGTGATCCGGTCGTCGCAGGCGCCTGTTTCGGAAAAATCCGCGCGATGACTGACGACAAGGGCAGGAGCATAAAGGAAGCCGGACCGAGCATTCCCGCCGAAATAATCGGGCTTTCGGAAGTTCCCTCGGCGGGAGACACTTTTTATGTGGCGGGGCACGAAAAACAGGCGAGGCAGCTATCCGAGACGGTCGTCGCGAAGGGCCGCGAAAGCCTGATCAAGTCCACCCCGACCAAGGTGTCGCTCGACGATTTGTTCAACCAAATACAGGCGGGAAGCGTAAAGGAACTCAATATAGTCATAAAGGCGGACGTGCAAGGATCGGTCGAGGCGCTTAAGGCCAGCCTCGATAAACTCTCGAACGAAAAAGTCCGCGTCAAGGTCATTCACGGGGGCGTCGGGGCGATCAACGAATCCGACGTAATGCTCGCGTCAGCGTCAAACGCGATCGTCATAGGCTTCAACATCCGCCCAGAGCCGATGGCTAAGACGGTGGCGGACGCGGAAAAGATCGACATGCGCCTTTACCGCGTCATATATTCGGCGATCGACGATATCGAGGCCGCAATGAAGGGCATGCTCGATCCGGAATATCAGGAAAAGGTTTTAGGCCACGCCGAGATCCGCCAATTGTTCAAGGCTTCGGGAGTCGGCACGATCGCCGGCTGCCACGTAAGCGACGGCCGGATCACGCGAAACGCGAAAGTCAGGATCGTGAGGGACGGACGCGTCGTCTACGACGGAACGCTTGAAACGCTGAGGCGCTTTAAGGACGACGCGCGCGAAGTCGCGGCCGGCTACGAATGCGGAATGCTTTTCAATAAATTCAACGACATCCACGAAAACGATAAAGTCGAAGCGTATGTGATGGAAGAAATCCCGAGATGAAAACGCGGATGCTTCGGATCAACGACGAGATAACGCGCGTCGCAGCCGACGTGATCCGCTCGGAGCTCTCGGACCCGAGGATCGGGACGGTCGTAAGCGTCCTGAAATCGGAGACGACCACCGACTTGAAGTATTGCAAGCTTTTTGTCAGCGTGCTTGGCGACGCCGATAAACAAGCCGAGACGATGGAAGCGCTTAAGAAGGCTTCAGGTTTCATACGAAAGCGCGTCGCGGAAACGATAAACCTGCGCAATACGCCGGAACTCAAATTCGTTCAGGACGATTCCATAGAGCATGGGATAAGGATGTCGCGGTTAATCGACGAAGTCAACAAGCCGCTTCGCGAGCGCAGCCGGGCGGACGATCCGGCCGCGGAATAGCTTATGGATAACGCCTGCGGCCATTTGAGGGTAATCGAAGAAATAAGGTCGATTTTATTAAACAATAGCGACTTTACGATAGCCGGGCACGTCAATCCCGACGAAGACACAGTCGGCGCGTGCTACGGACTCGCGATGGCGCTTTCTTGCGCCGGAAAAAAAGCCGCGGTGTTTTTAGAGAAGCATTCCGACCGGATGGACGCGATCCCGGGCGCTTGGTTGCGTTTTCACGGAAAAGCCGGCGAACTGGGCAAAGGCGTGTTAATCTGCCTGGACTGCGCGGACGCGGCGCGGCTCGGCGAAGCGAAATGCCTGCTCGACACGGCCGAATGCACTGTATGCGTCGACCACCACATGACAAACGGCGGATTCGCCGAACACAATTATATCGACCCCGGCGCCTCGTCGACTAGCGAGTTGATATTTGGTTTGATCGACGGCGTTTTTCCGGTTAATTCCGAAATCGCGGCCGCGCTTTACACCGGAATACTGACGGATACGGGCGGGTTCCGCTTCGACACGACTAGCAAAAAAACGATGGAGTGCGCCGGCCGCCTGATGGATTTTGGCATTCCCTTCACGGAAATATACACGCGGTCGATGTTCGCGCACACGCGTATTGAATCAAAGCTGCTTGGCAAGATAATCGGCGTCGCCGGCGAAAAAATGGACGGAAGGCTCGTTTATTCGTATGTTTCGCGCGAAATGCTCAAGGAGCTGCGCGCAACGGGCCGCGACGTCGACGGCGTGACCGAATATTTGTTGAACACGCGCGGGGCGGAGATCGCCGCGCTTTTTTTTGAGAAATCAAAAAACAACATAAAAGTCAGCATGCGTTCGCGCGAAGTAAATGTGGGAAAAATTGCCGCCGAATTCGGCGGAGGCGGACACAGGCTCGCTTCGGGCTGCTCCGTCGAGGGCGGCCTTCACACCGTATGCGGAAGGGTGCTCGAACTGCTTGAGAACAAGCTTACCAACGAATGACGGAAGCGGCGCCCGGTGCGGCTTCGTTAATTTATGCAAGCGGAAGGGATATACCTCGCACGACGCGGTTGCAATCATAAAAAAATTGTACGGTTGCAAGGCCGGGCATACCGGGACGCTCGATCCGCAAGCCGAGGGGGTGCTTCCGATATGCGTCGGCCGCGCCACCAAGCTCGCGGGTTTTTTTTCCTCCGACGACAAGGAATACGAAGCCGTAGTCTTGCTTGGCATTACGACCGACACTGGCGATATCACCGGCAACGTTTTATTGCAAAACGAACGCGCCGTATTCGGCTTGGATGAAATATGCCGCGCCGCGGTTTCGTTCACGGGCGAATACATGCAAACGCCGCCGATGCACTCCGCGATAAAAATAAACGGAAAAAAGCTGTACGAGCTTGCCCGCAAAGGGATCACCGTCGAAAGGGAAAAGCGGCCCGTTAAAATCGATCGCCTGGAAGTAAAGGATTATTCGCCGGAAAAAAGAATGTTTACGATTTTGGTTGCATGTTCGAAGGGGACATACGTCAGGAGTTTATGCGAAGATATAGGAAAAAAACTCGGCTGCGGGGCGTGCATGGGCGCCCTTGTGAGGACCCGTTCGGGCCGCTTCAAAATCGGAGACAGCGTTACGCCGGACGGACTCAGGGCCGCTTCGGAAAATGGTACGCTTAATAACTACTTGATTCCGGTCGAAACCGTTTTGCAATACCCGCGAATCGTAATCGGCCGGGACCAGATAAAGCGCGCGCAAAACGGAAATCCTATTAATCATTTGCAAAACGGCCTTCCAAGCG
>WREB01000216.1 GCA_009779525.1 Defluviitaleaceae bacterium | reverse complement strand
TCAACAGCCCGTACTGCGTGTTCAAGGACGAAGGGACGACGCTAAAAATTACGCGTAAAAGCGGCTTGAACGGAAAGGGCGCGGTAAAAGAGCTTAAGCGCGTCCTTGAGATAAAGCTGGCGGACGGCGCCGAAGTCGACACGTTCTTCGATATCGCGGACGGCGCTAAGTTCAAGTATTCACTGATCGACCAGAGAGTCGCTCCCGTAAAGGCGAGGCGCAAAAACGGCAGGCGCAGGATTACCGCGGTCGAATCCCAAATTGAAGGGCTGCCCAAGGTAGCGGCTAAGAGGGGCAGGAAAAAACGCGTAGTCGCCGAAAAGCCCGAGCAAGTGTTCGAAGACGCGCTTGGCGACGGGCCGATCAGGAAATCGATAAAGGACAGCTTCATGAAGCTTTCCGCCGAAAACCGGCTCGGCTTGGGCGAGCTGAGGCGCCTTACCTCGCCTGAATACTCGCAGCAGACGTTCGGGATAAGGACGCCGATTTTCAAGGAAACCGACTCGAAAAGCAACCTGGACGAAAAAAGGACGGTCAACGGAAAAGTCAAGTATTGGAAGGAACTTTTCAAATACAACAACAGGACCTACCTCGTCTTTAAGGAATGGAACACGACTCTGCACCGCGACCGGTTCAACGCATGGCTGTTTAAAGTCGAGGAAGAATCGGAGAAAAAGAAAAAGAAAGATTAAGTACGGCGCCGCAAACACGGCGAATGATTCCGCGAAATAATAACTGACGCGCGACCAGCCTTTACCAAAGATAGCCGTTTGCCCGATTTGGCAGGCGGCTATTATCTTTTTTAAGGATTGGATTATGAAAACGGACCGTCTATTAGCCATCGTGATACACCTTCTCGGCCACGAAACCGTAAGCGCGGCGAAACTGGCCGAACGCTTCGAGGTTTCAAAGCGAACGATCATGCGCGACATCGATCAGATTGCGATGGCCGGAATCCCGATAAAGTCGCAATGCGGCATTAACGGCGGCTACTCGATCATGGAAGGCTACAAGCTGGACGGGCGATTAATAAACGCCGAAGAACAAGCGTTTATCATAACCGCGCTAAGCGGATTTCTTTCCTCATATGACGATAAACGCTATTACGCTGTGCTGGAAAAATTTACTTCGATTTTACCCGGATCGAAAAATCGGCATATTTTTCTCGATTTCGGCGCGTCCGGTGAAATCAATATTATTCAGGAAAAGCTAACGGTGCTTGATAAAGCGATTTTAGCTAAAAAAACCGTGCGGATTTCCTACGTTAACGCGCTGGGCGAAGCGTCGAGCCGAATCGTGGAGCCGGTTGCGTTGAATTATCGTTGGTATGCGTGGTACCTGCTCGCTTACTGCCAGACTAAGCGGGATTACCGGATATTCAAGCTTGCGCGCATCGGCGAACTCGAATCGACGGAAACAAAATTTACGAAACAACACGGCGAACCCGCCGCCTTGTTGGAACAGGCGTTCCAGGGAGGCGGGCGCAAACTAACGGGCGTCACTCTGCTTTGCAAAGCGGAAGCCAGGGTGCAGATTTGCGAATACCTTGGCGGAAACATAATAGAAACGCGCGAAAACGGCGACTTTATCATGCGCGTGCGCGCGCAAGAAGACGAGCGGACGTGGTTCGCGATGCTGCTTAGTTTCGGAGATAAAATTACGGTGCAAGAACCTGAAGAATTGAAAACACGGCTCGCCGAAACCGCCGGAAGTATTTTATCGCTTTACAAACAACAGTGACAAACAGGTGTCGCCGTTTGCGTGCTATGATGGCAAGCGTTCCCAGCATAAAAACGCGTCGCGGCGTTTATGGCGTACGCTTAACTGCAATGCGAAGCAGCGCGGGCGGCGGCCGACGCGGCATTAAGGAGCGCGGCAATGAATATTGATATTCATCCACTTTCTACCGAAAGGCTGAACGATTATTTGCGTTTTTTTGACGGCGTCGCGTTTGCCGACCACCCCGAATGGTCGCAGTGCTATTGCCTTGCCTTTCATTTCGAGCCGGCTTGGGACGCGGAGGACGCCGGACGGGAAAATCCCTGGCGCGAACGGGCGATTCGTTTCGTTCGCGAAGAAAAAATGCGAGGCTACCTCGCGTATATTGACGAAAATGTCGTCGGCTGGTGCAACGCGAACGACAGGAACAATTATGCCGCGTTAAATTGCGACGCGAGACCCGAAATATGGGACGATAACAAAGGCTTAAAAATTAAATCAATCGTATGCTTTTTAGTTGCGCCGGGCATGCGCGGAAAAAGAATCGCGACGAAGCTGCTCGAAAAAGTCTGCGCCGACGCGAAAGCGGAAGGATATGACTTCGCCGAAGGTTATCCGCCCGCCGGAGATTGGGACATGTACGCCGCCCATCACGGCACCGTCAAGCTGTTCGAAAAAAACGGGTTTACGACTTATAAGCACAGTAACAACGCTTACGTCATGCGTAAAAATTTAAAGAACGAATAGTGGACAATGCGACGGAGCGAATCCTGCGGAGGCGCATGCACGGGCTGTATCTTTCGCGGAGTTGCGGCGACATCGTCGAACTCTCGCGCGAGCTGCTCGGGCTGCACTGCTGGTTTCACCGCAACGTCGCCTTTTCCGCGCTGATCCGCGGCGCGGATCTTGCCGGTTGGAAATACGCGCTGACTAAGACTTGGGTCCACCACGCGCTGCACGGGGTGGCGCCCGACGATTTGCCGACGCTGCTCGCGGTGAATGGCGGCGGGTGGCGCTGGGGCGAGCGTTATAAGGAAATCGCCGACAAGATCATTGACCTCATGGAGGAAGGCGTCTATTCCCGCGCCGAAATGCGCCGAATTTTCGCTGACGAATACGACAGACAGACAATAGACAGGGCGCTTTCCCCGTGGGGCGGCGTCTTTTGTGAATTGGCGCGGCTTGGCAAAGTC
Organism: Defluviitaleaceae bacterium; assembly: GCA_009779525.1. The sequence continues at coordinate 686 of WREB01000216.1, read as the reverse complement.
GCGTTTCGCGACATGACAAGCCGCGACTTCGACTTGATAGAAGCTGAACCGACGCAAACGTTTAGCGAAGTGCTGCCCAAATTATTTAAAAGATATCTTTCGGCGTACGGCCCGGCGACGCTCGCGGACGCCGCATGGTTTTTCGGATTGCAAAAAGAAAGGAAACAGGAACTGTTTGCCTTGGATTTGGAGGGGTATTCGCGGTTCGAGCATAATAAAGGCGTGTATTATAATGTTGAAGACGACGCGGATATCGGCGAAATTCCCGAACTCACGCTGCTCTCCGGTTTCGACCCTTATGTCGTTTCATACATTGAACGGGAAGATGTGCTTCCGAAAGAATACAAGAAAGCGGTGGTGATGTCGTCGGGCATCTGCCTGCCGACCATCGCCGTGAACGGACGGGTGGCGGGGCTTTGGAACATAAAAAAAGGCTGCGCGGCCGTGGAATTTTTTTCGCGGCAGCCCAAAAGCGTAAGGGAAGCCGCGTTTGCTTTGGCCGACGGCATTTGCTGGCAAACGCGGCTGCATTTATAAAAATCGGCGGGCGCGCAGCGCGCCGTTTTTTATTGCTTGCTCGTGAACGCGAAGTTTTCGATCCGCGCGGCGGGAACCAGGTAGGCCGTATCGAAAACGTTGATCAACGAACGTTCGCTTGAAAGGGCGGTCACGCTGTTAAGCCCATC
>WREB01000215.1 GCA_009779525.1 Defluviitaleaceae bacterium | reverse complement strand
GCGCCCCGTCCGGTAGCGGCAGCGCGTGCGCGTCGATTTCCGAAGATACGATCTCGCCGATTATGCGCTCGAGCTCCGAGGCGGAGCCGCTGTGTATCACCTCGAGGTAGACGCACGTGCGCCAGAGCATCCTGCTTTTGATCCTGCGCTTAAGCAGCGCGTAGTGCAGCGTGTAGAGCTGCCTCGTGCCGATCCAGGGGAAAATCGCGAATTTTTTTTCGGAGAGCTGCGTCACGATCTTATCCAGTATCCCGCAGTTTCGCGTCAGGAACTGGATCTCGTGCAGCCTTTCGACGCATTTGTCGCTCATGTACGGGTACGCCGCGTCCGCCGCGAGTATCTCGCGCATCTTGCGCACGAGCACCGTGTGGAGCTCCGCCTCGAAGTCCACGTCCCAGTCCACGACTGAAACGCCGGGTACGCGCTTTACGAAGATGACTTTGGACTTCACGTTTACGTCGACGGTCTCCCAGGTGATCCCCGCGAGCGAAAAGCGGACGCCCGGCGGGAAAATTTTGTCGACGGTGCCGATCGCTTTGTTCTCTTCCTTGACGAGGAAATATTCGGGCACGATGAAAACCGTGTAAAAATGGAAATGGTTGACGACCGACTCGCCGCGCCTGCCGATAATCAATCCGCCGTTTTCGGTTTTCTGCAGATGCTCGATGTTGACAAGATGCGTAAGCAAGTGTTTGTAATCGTCGATCGAGATATGGCTGAAGGCGTCGAGTGTCAACATGAACTGCGCGAGCTCGGCGGGCGTGTGCTCGCCGCCGCTTTTAAGGAAACTCATCGTCTGGTGGTACAAAAGCGAGTAGGGGTGCCGGTGCGGGTACATCGGCTCGAGCCACTTTTCCTTGGTGTAGAGCTCGATTATCGCGATCGCGCGCAAAAATTCCCAGTTGATCGGGCCGAGCGCGTCGGTAGCCGTCGTGTCGATGCTTTCGATGAAGGTGAAGAGCAGCTGCGGTATCTGCCCGCGCCTTCCGCACCTGCCGATGCGCTGCGCGAAGCTCGAGACGGTCGCGGGCGAGCCGATTTGCACCGCCTGGTCGAGCGACCCGATGTCGATCCCAAGCTCGAGCGTCACGGTCGCGCTGGTTACGATTTTATCGTCCGATGACTTCATCTCGTCCTCGGTCTGCTCGCGCAATAGCGACGAGACGTTGCCGTGATGGACGCGGTAGACGTCGGGCGCCTTGTGCTTCGCGGCGACCGCGCGCAGGTTTGAGATGATGAACTCCGACTCCTCCCTGGAGTTTGCGAAGATGATCGTCTTCTTGTCCAGAGTCATTTTAAAAAGGTATTCGAAATGCGCGCGGTCCCCCGAATCCGCGTAGCTCTCGAGCCCCTTGACCGGGGCGCGGTATTCGCCGAACTCGTCCGTCCCGGCTTCGTCCGCCGCCTGTTTAGCCATAAGCTTCAACGTCTCGGGGTTTTCGAGTTCGCGCACGAAGCGGTGGACGTGGAGTTTTATGGTTTTTTTGCCGTCGTCCGTGGCCGGCGCGACGCAGTCCCTGCCGGAGCCTGTGTTAAGCCAATCCTTCGCGGCTTGTATGTCGCCTAGCGTCGCGGAAAGGCCGATGCGGCGCGGAATGTTTTCCGTCAGCCGCTGCATCCGCTCGAGCAGGCAAAGCACCTGAATGCCGCGCATGTCGCGCATGAAGTAGTGGACCTCGTCGATGATGACGAAGCGCAGGTCGCAAAACAGATTGACGCAGGCGCCGCGCTTGTTGATAAGCAGGCTTTCGAGCGACTCGGGCGTTATTTGAAGCAACCCGGCGGGGTTTTTTATCAGCTTGTTCTTTTCGGTGAGCGAGGCGTCGCCGTGCCATTTGCAAACGGGGATGTTTGATTCCGAAAGTAGCTGGTCCAACCGCTTGAACTGGTCGTTTATCAGCGCCTTAAGCGGGCTTATGTACATTATTCCGACGGATTTGGAAGGGTTTTCGTCAAGGACGGTGAGCGCGGGCAAAAACGCCGCCTCCGTCTTGCCCGACGCGGTCCCGGACGAAAGCAGCAGGTTGCTTTCGGTGCCAAATATCACGTCACACGCTGCGATTTGAATTCCCCGGATCTCGGTCCAGCGGTTTTGGTATATGAAGTCCTGGATGAACGGGGCGAGCCGTTCGAACGCTTCGTTTGCTCCCATATGATCCCCCGGCGCGACGGATGCGCCAAATGATTATTTGCGTATAACCAGTACGTTTCTTCGGCTGATTTCATAAAACCCGAGCCTGCGCGCGAGCGCTCCCGATTCGGGCTTGAAGTCCCAGTGCCCCCAGTTGGGGATTAAGCCATTGGCAAGACAATGGCCGACGAAGGCGGCCGCGGTCAAAAACGCGAACCCGCGCCTCCGGTAGAGCTCCTTTGTCGCGATTCCGATTTCGACGACGCGTTTATCGTCCGCGTCCTTCGATTCTTTTTCAAAATATACCGAGACGCAGTCGGAAACAATTTCGTCCGCATGCGTAAGCGCGAAGCCGAACCTGCCCGAATCCTCGTTCCAAAAGTTTTCGTCGAGTTCGTTGCCTTTTATAAATCCCGCGTCGCCCGCGTCGAAATATTTAAGCGCGAACCCTTCAGGGATCATTACATCGGCTCTGGCGCGGCCAAACGATTCATGGTTAAGGCGGTAATTGTGCCGGACGATTGTTTTTTCGATTCTGTCGCCGAATAATTTAATAAGCGGCTCTATTGCGGAAGACGAATATATATTTAAAAAAATCCGCTCCGAATCGCCGCTCGAACGGCCAAGCGCCAAGCTTCGCAGCTCGCCGGCCGCCGCCGGATCTGTAAGGAACTTCATTGATCCGCCTCGAACGTATAAGTGCTGGTAACCCGCTCCGGTAAAAAACAATCCCGGGTCCATGGCGTCGTCGGCGAAAACCGCGGCGTCCGCGAGCTTTCCCGTTCCGTTGTCGCCGAGAAGCGCGTACTCTAGCTCCAGCGCGAACTGGAGGCTTAGCGCGTCTCCGGCTTGAAAAGTTGCGCGCGCGTTTCGTATTTGCTCCTTAGTCAGTTCGACCATGCGCGAAACCCGCCCCAGGCCATTAACATTATTTATAATTCATCTACGCAACCCGCGTTTTTGCTTTTGCTCCCGGGTTAAAGCCTTATGTAAATATCCTGCTGTTCGTTTGTCCTGCCGTTTTTGTTTATGTCAAGCTCGACAACGAGCTCCTTGCTGCCCGGGACGCGGACGCCGATTTCGTAGCTTCCGAAAAACGCCCTTAATTTATATTCGCCGTTTGCGTCCGCCGCGCCTTCCTGGTTGGTCGCCCATTCGCCTTTGATAAGTTTCTTAAGCGCTTCGTAGGCCGTCTTCGGCCTAAGGTCCTTAGTCACGAGGCCCGCGGGCGCGCCGAGCCAGTTTCCGTCGGGAAAGTCCCACCATATGATCGCCTCGACTTCCGGCGACGCGAAAAGCTGCCTGTAAAACCGCTCGACGTATTCGGCCTGCCTTGCGTAGTCTTCTTCCTCGACCGACCAAGCGTTGTCTTCGGCGGTTCCGTGCCAGTTGATGCCGCTCGCGCTCCTGCCGCTTAGCACCGTAAGCTCCGTAAAATGGATCGGGAGCCTAAATTTTTTATAGCGGTTTATT
>WREB01000214.1 GCA_009779525.1 Defluviitaleaceae bacterium | reverse complement strand
CTTGACGCGACGACCGCGCTTTCCAGGCAGATCGTCGAGCAGGGCATCTACCCCGCGATCAACCCGCTGGAGTCAAACTCGCGCGCGCTAAGCCCCCTTATCGTGGGGAGCCGCCACTACGAAGTCGCAAGAAGCATCGAGGCGATGCTTCAGCGCTACAAAGAGCTGCAGGATATAATCGCGATACTCGGAATGGACGAGCTTTCCGAAAACGACAAGCTGATCGTCGGGCGCGCGAGGAGGATACAGCGCTTCCTTTCGCAGCCGTTCTTCGCTTCGGAAAACTTCACGGGCATCCCGGGCAGGTACGTTCCGCTCGAGGAGACGCTTCGCGGCTTCGAGGAAATAATCAGCGGAAAGCACGACGCAGTGCCCGAATCGTACTTCCTGTACGCGGGCCCGATAGAGGACGTGCTTGCCAAAGTCAAGGAAAACAAGGAAGACTGACATACGCGGATATAGCGACTTAGGCGGTGTGACTTATGGCCGACGATAAAATTAAAAAGCAAATATGTCTCAGGGTCCTGACCCCGATGCGCGTCGTTTACGACAGACAGGCGGACCTCGTCATCGCGCGCACGTGCGACGGCGACATAGGCATAATGGCGGGGCACGACCGGTGCATGGCGCTGCTCGTCGACGGGGTGCTTCGCGTCTACACCGACCTCGCCGAAAAGCAGTCGGACGTTTTTTTAGTGCTTGGCGGCGTGCTTTCCGTCGAGAACGACGTCGCGGTGATCTCGTCCTACATGGCGGCGCCACCCAACCAGCTGCAGGCGCTGATGGCGCAAATCGACGCCGAACGCGCGGCGAACGTCGTCAACGAAAAAGCCGAGGACCTGAGCATCCAGCGAATGGAGAACGCGATGCGCCACGCGCTTGTCTCGATGGACGTCAGCGCGTATTCGATACTAAAGAGCCACGGAAACCAGGAACAGGACCAGGAAAACTAATTGCACCGTAAAATCCCAATAATAAAGGATTTATCCGCGACCGCGAAGGCGATGCTTAAAGCCGACGCGGCCGTTTGCTTTGCGCTATTACTGATAGGCCTTTCGGTCATTTTTTTCGTCTACGAGTTCGAGGGGCCCGGCCAGTTCGCGCTGGGTTTGCTCGTCGGCTGCATTCATTCGCTTGCGAAGATTGTCCTGCTTGAAAAATCCATAATGGGGACGCTCGGCCGCGAAAAAGAAAACGCCCGAAACCATGCGGTGCTGCATTTTTTCGGGCGTTATTTTTTGACCGTGGCGGTGTTCGTCGTCGTCGTTTTGTTTAACGGAGTGTTCGGCCTTTTCGGAGCGCTGGCCGGGGTGCTTTCGCTTCAGGTCGCCGCGCATATAGCCAACAGGGCGCTTAGGGACAGGGACTTGTGATTTATCGCGATATTGTCAAATGAAATCTATTTATATCATTTTTTGCTTCGTGCGGCCGTTAAATAAATTTAACCGGCGGCGTCATCCTTTTCGCCGCGCACCATAAATTTTTCCCTCTGGCAGCGGTACATTTCGGCGAAAATCCCGTTTGCCTGAAGCAGCTCGTCCGGCGGGCCGCTTTCGGCGACGCGCCCGGCCTCAATCACGATCACCCGGTCGGCGAGCGATATGTTGGAAAGCCTGTGCGACGTGAAAACGGTGAACTTATCGTCGGTTATCTTTTCGAGCGAATCGAAAATCTCCTTTTCTGCAAGCGGGTCGAGGCTCGACGAAGGCTCGTCCAAAACAAGCGCGGTGCTGCTCCGGTACAGCGCGCGAGCGAGCGCGAGCTTCTGGTGCTGCCCGCCCGACAGCTCGATCCCGCCGGCGTCGAACAGCTTCGATAAGTATGTGTCGAACCCGTTTTTCGTCTTTGCCAAAACATCCGAAAATCCGACGGATTCCAGCGCGGACCTAATTCTGTTTTCAACGTTTTCACCCGCGTCGTCCGAAAACAAAAAAACGTCCCGAAGCTTAAACAAGACATTCGGCATTTCCTGGAAATAGACGCTGAAGTGCGAGCGCAGCGCGGCAATCCGGTATTCGCGGACGTCTCTTCCGTTAATTAATATCCTGCCGGCGTCCGGGTCGTACATGCGAAGCATAAGCTTTATTATCGTCGTCTTGCCCGAGCCGTTTTGGCCGACGAGCGCCGTCTTGACGTCCCGCGTCAGCCTGAAGCTCAGACCGTCGAGCGCGTTATTTTTTGAGGAAGGGTATGAGAAGGCGACGTTTTCGAACTCCACGGTCTCGATGCGTTCGAGCTCGAGCGCGCCCTCGTCTCGCACCTTGTTTGAATAGTCGTCGAGGGACTTTATGTTTTCGATCATCAACCGGTTGTCGTAGATATGCATGACTGAGGACGAAAACATGGAAATCGCCATCCACAGCTGGCTGAGTATGCCCGTGTAGAGGGCGTAGTCGCCGACCGTAGCGTTTCCGTCCATGACGCGAAACGCTACGCTTATTCCGATGAATATCGTCACCGCTTCCGGGAGGCAGTCGAGAAGTCCCGTCGTAAGGGTGCGCCGCCGCGTCATCTTGCGCTTGTTTAAAAACAGATTGTTCCATATGCGCTCGTAACGGCAGATCAACTGGCCGCCCGCGCCGTAAAGCCGGATTTCCTGCGCGAACCTCCTGTCGGAGGCGACGCTCAGGTTGTAGCTCATCTTGCGGTGGTCGTTTATTTGGTCGAGGCTTAGGCGGTACAGCGATTTGGTGTACTTGGCGGCTGCGATCGAGGACGGTATCGCCGCGGCCAGCATCAAAACGCCGTACATCGGGCTGACGCGGCAGAGCACCGCGTAGGCGGCGGCGAACGAGACGCAGGAGCTGACCGCCGATATGACGTTCCATATTATCGACGCGATGGCGTGCGAGTCGCGCTGCACCGCCTGGTACTTGTCATGGAACGACGGATCGTCGAAGAAGGCGAGGTCCATTGTGACGGAGCGTTCGAGCAAGTTCAGCGATATCCGCTTGTTGATTATTTCGTTGTGCACTGACGAATAATACTGCGCGGCTTTTCGAATCGAGGCGCGGAAAACCGTGACCAAAAAAAGGCCGCCGAACAGGAAAAATATCGCGGCGGCCGTGTTTTCGGTTCTCCACGAGCCTGAAAGCAGGTCGATTACGTATTTTCCGATAAAGGCGAGCAGGATCGCGCAAAACGGGGTTGCCGCCTCGATTACTATCCGCATGACGGTATAGAAGCGCGAAGCGTTCCACGAAAACGGGACGCACCAGGCGACCGCCGAAAATATTTTTTTAATCTGCCCCGAAACGTTTTGCAACGGCTTCATATATTTCTCTCGCCTTCATTACCGGGTCGTTGTTTACCGCCATGTCGATCTCGTCGACGCCGGCTAAGTGATCGCCGCTTTCGATAAGTATTACGCTCGGGCCGCACATGTTTGAGATAAGCCTTAGGACGTCCGGAAGCGCCGGCTCGTCGGCAAATTTCATGAGGCAAAGCGAAAAAGCCTGGCGCGCCAAGTCCGCCGGCCCGGCTTTTTTTATTATGACGGCGGGATAATCGTTGGAGTTGAAGATTTCCTGGGTTTCGTAAAAAACATTTCCGAAATCGTTCAAGCTTACGCATACCGAATTCATGTTGAAGAAGTAAAAGCGCTT
>WREB01000213.1 GCA_009779525.1 Defluviitaleaceae bacterium | reverse complement strand
TCGCCCGCTTCGGATAGCTTACTCGAGGGGCTCGTTATCTGCTCGATCATTTCTTCGGTGTATTCGACCGTGCGCTGCGCCTTCAAAAAATCCACGACGTCCTCGACTTCGCGGTCGGATATGTAGCAGCCCTGCAGCCTGACAGGCTTCGCCTGGCCGGAAGGCAGAAACAGCATGTCGCCCCTTCCGAGCAGCTTTTCGGCGCCGTACATGTCGATCACGGTCCGGGAATCTATTCCGCTCGTTACGGCGAACGCCAGCCTAGAAGGGATGTTCGCTTTTATTAATCCGGTGATCACGTCAACCGAAGGGCGCTGCGTGGCTACGATCAGATGGATGCCCGCGGCGCGCGCTTTCTGCGCGAGGCGGCAGATCGACTCCTCGACCTCGCCCTTGCACATCATCATCAAGTCGGCGAGCTCGTCAATGATTATCACGATTTGCGGAAGGACTTCGGCTTCGGTTCTCTTCCTGCTTCCGACATGCCCGTTGTAGCCCTTGATGTCCCTCGCGCCGACCTCCGCGAAAAGCGCGTAGCGCTTCTCCATTTCGGCGACCGCCCACTGTAGCGCGCCCGAAGCTTTCTTGGGGTCGGTCACGACCGGGATCATCAGATGCGGGATCCCGTTGTAGACGATCAGCTCGACGACTTTCGGGTCAATCATCAAAAGCTTCACCTCGTCGGGACGCGACTTGTACACGAGGCTCGTAATCAGCGTGTTTATGCAGACGCTCTTTCCCGAACCGGTCGCCCCGGCGATAAGCAGGTGGGGCATCGAGGCGACGTCGGTTACGACCGGCGCGCCGGCGATGTCCTTGCCAAGCGCGAACGCGAGCTTGGAAGGAAATTTTTTAAACGAATCGTCCTCGATTATCTCGCGAAGCAGCACCGGCTGCGGTTCTTTGTTGGGGATTTCGATGCCCACCGCCGACTTGTTCGGTATCGGCGCCTCTATCCGGATTCCCTGCGCGGCGAGCGAAAGCGCAAGGTCGTTCGATAGATTCGCGATCGACGAAACTTTAACCCCCGTCCCAGGCGCCATTTCGTAGCGCGTCACGGTTGGGCCGATGCTGACTTCGATGACGCGCGCCTCGACGCGGAAGCTTTTAAGCGTTTCCTCGAGGATCCTTGAATTTTCCATGATGACCGCGCGGGATTCGCTCGGGTTTTTTGAGGTATTCTTTTTTAGAAGAGAAGCCGGCGGAAACTCATAACGGTCCGAGGGCGCCTCCGTTTTTTTATCCCGGGCCGCCCGGAAGGCGTCGGCCGGAAAATCCCGCTTCGGCCGTTTTTGGTAAACGTCGTCCGAATCAAACGGAGGGGCGTCCCAGTCTTCTTGTTCGAAGTCGGGTTCGTCGACTAACCCCCTCATTTTTATTTCGCCGGGGGCCGCGTCCGACTCGTCGGCGTAATAGCGTTCTTCGCCTTCGCCCGAAGTCTCGAACGGAACGGCGCCTTCGGGCAGTTCGTAATCGTCGCCGCCGCTGACGCCGGCGCCGGTTTCGCCGTCGTAATCCAAATCAAACATTATTCCGCGCCTTACGCCGCGCTCGTCGTAGCGTATTCCCGAGTCCGGAAATTCGCGCCGCGGCGGTTGGCTATGCAATTCGTAATTTTCCGCGCCTTCCGGATTTACCCAGTCGGTTTCGAGCGAGGCGATGCCCCTTTTTTTAATTCGAGGCGGGAATTGCGGCGCATCTCTTCTCGCGAAAGGATTCCATCCGGGACGCGCGGCTATTTGCCTGTCGTGACGCCCGGGCGCCTCCGATTGGCCAAACCTGCCGCTTGCGCCGCTAGAAACAATGCCGTCGCCTGTTTCCCCGGCTGGGCCGCGCGATTTTTTTTCGCGCGCCGCCCGCGACCGGACGCGGATTTGATCTGCGATCCCGTCCCGCGTGCTTAGCGCGGCGTGGTATAAAATGTTCGAGACGGTCCGCCCGGTTAAAAGCACGAGCGCGATCAAACCGCACGTGACAAGAACGACCGAGGCGCCGACTCCGCCCAAGAACGCCTTGAGCAGGTTTCCGAGGAGCGCCCCCATAAACCCGCCGTTGCCCGCGCCGCCTTGTTTGTATATGCCCGAGAAATATCCGAAAAGGCCGGACGGCTCCGGCTGCTCCTTGACCGCGGCGACGTGCACCAGCGCAAGCAGGCACCAGAAAAAAACCGAGGCGACCGCTGCGACGGAGCCCGTGATTTTTTTTGAGGGCGAAAACAACACGTAGGCGGTCGCGGCTATCAAAACGAACGGAAGCGCGTACGCGCCGAAGCCGAAAAGGCCGATCAAAGCGCTTCGTATGAACGCGCCGACGACGCCGACCGAGCCCTTAAAGAAAATTGAAAGCAACAGCAAAACGCCCAGCGCCGCGGCGGATATGCACTTTATTTCCGTCGCGACGGAGCTTGGCTTTTTTTTTGCCGTCGTTTTTTGCTTGCGCGAAGGCCCGCCGGACGGGCGCGCAGCCCTTCCGCCGGATTTGCCCCCTCCGGCCCCTTTGCCGCCTCCTGCCATCTATATAACCCGTTTCCGTTAGCTTGCGTGTCTTCCGAGTATATCATATCGGCGCGCCGCGACAAGCGGACTGAGAAAATGCCCCTGCATTTGCGCTTCCTTGCGTGTATAATGTATCATCGCGGAGGGAAGGCTGTGTTCCTTGGCCGTCCGAAGGGGAGAGGCGAGCTGGAACCGCTGTTTGTTTTGACGAACGTGCGCAAGGTGTACAAGATGGGCGAGGAAAGGATCATCGCCTTAGACGACATAAGCGTGACTTTCGACAAGGGCAGGATATACTGCCTGCTCGGTAAGTCGGGCTCGGGCAAATCGACGCTCCTCAACATGCTCGCCGGATTGGAAAAGCCTTCGGGCGGGTCGATCGTATTCAGGGGAAAGCCGCTCGAGAAGCTCAGCGAAAAGCAGCTCGCGCTTTACCGGCAAAAATACATCGGCTTCGTTTTCCAATCGTACAATCTGCTTCCGACGCTCACCGCGCTAGAAAACGTCACGCTGCCCCTCATCTTTCGCAAGATACCGAAGAAAGTCCGCAACAAGCGGGCGCGTTCGATGCTTAAGGACGTGGGGCTCACCAACCGGTCGAAGCACAAGCCTTCCGAGCTTTCCGGGGGGCAGCAGCAGCGCGTCAGCATCGCGCGCGCGTTCATCAACGACCCGTCCGTGATATTCGCGGACGAGCCGACCGGAAACCTCGACACCAAGACCACCTTCGAGATGATGGACCTGATTACCGGAATCGCGCGAAAGAGCGAGCAGACGCTCGTGATAGTGACGCACAACACGGAGCTTTCGAGGTACGCGGACCAGGTGATACACATACGCGACGGCCTGATCGAAAAAATCGTCGACAACAATGAAACGCCCGCTGAACCGGACGGGAACGAAGCGGACGGTGACGCGGCTGATAAAAATGAATTGGACGCGGTCGAATCGGAGGGAAACGAAGCCGACATAAATAATACGGGTGCGAACGAAACCGAAGGCGCATCGGATATGAATACAAACGGGGGCGACGTTTGATGGGAAAATTAAAGTTAATAGCCGCGGCCGCGATTGCTTTGGCGCTGGTCGCCGGCCCGGTCGAAATTGTCAAG
>WREB01000212.1 GCA_009779525.1 Defluviitaleaceae bacterium | reverse complement strand
TTTTTACGCTCACGCCCTCGGGGATCGATTCTTCCAACAACGCGCTTACGCGCCCCGCGTCGTAAAAAAGGGAAAGTCCGTTTCCTAAGTATCGCAAACTTTTTTCGGCCTCGCCGTAACCGCGAAGCTCGATTCCGTCCTCGGCGAGCCTGCGTTCAAGCGGTCCATCGATTTTGTTTAAATCGGCGAACAGCGTCGCCGAATCCTCGCCGATAAGGCAAAACGCGTAGGCGACCGGCGTGTTAAAAACGTCGCGCCCGCGAATGTTTAAGAGCCAGGCGACGCACTCCGGCGCGGGCGTAAAATAAAAGTCCGCGCCCAAATTTTTCATTTCGGCACGGACAAGCCCCAGTTTATGCTTCACGGGCGCCCCGGCGAATCGGGCGGGATGCTCGAATATCTTTTCTTCTGGAAAGCCCGGGCGGCCCTTCCATAATTTGCCTATCGGGTCGAACGCGCTTGCGTACTTGATGTTTTTGCATGAGAGCCTTTTTTTGATTCGCTTCATTTCCGACGCGGAAACCGCGCTTCCGTCGAATCCGAGCGTTCCGCCGGTCGGTATCTTGTCGCAGATCCATTCTATGATTCCGGGAACCCCGGCGACGTCCTGCTTGTACAGATCAAACCCCGAGCCCCTTAGCTGCTCGGCCGCCTGTATGAAATATCTTCCGTCGGTCCAAAGGCCCGCCTCGGAAAGAGTCGCGGCCGCCTTTCCGCTCGAACCCGAGAAACCCGTCAGCCATTCGCGCGTCCTGAAGCGCTCCGAAGCGTATTCGCTCTGGTGCGGGTCCGAGCCGGTCATAAAAAAAACGTCGACGTTATGCGCGCGCATTTCGGCGCGGAGGGCTTCGAGATTGCCCAATCTCTTCACTATCTTCGTCCGCCGGAGGGCCTCGGCCTTATGCTCACCACGTTCTCGCCCTTCCCCTCGGCCGGGTCGCCCGCCTTCGCGTCCTGCCTCGTCATGTTCAGCTTATCCTGCAGTTCGTGGATCTTGTCGGCGAGCAGGAAATTTTCCTCCTGCATCAGCCCGAGCTCCGTGACGAACTTCGCGTGGTCCGACTCGAGGCGCGTGAGCTTCTCCTGCGTCTTGAAGAAATCGTCCGCGATGTTAAGCGCGATGAACAGGGTCCGCGTCCTTTCGTTTATCGAGGCGCTGGAGTTCATTGACCTTATTTCGTCAAGCTTGCGGTCGATGTAGCGGGCAAGCTTTTGCATGTATTCTTCTCTTTCGCCCGACATCAGCGTGATTATCTCGCCGCCGATGACGACTTCGACTTTGTTAAGTTCGCCCATCACGATCCCCCGTCGGTTGCCGCGTTTCGGTCGGTTAAGCTCCGACCGTTTCGCCGCGGCGCGATTTCCCGAAGATTATAGCGCAAAAGCCCGGCGCTCCATATGGAACATATGTTTGCTTTTTTATGTTCCGCGTGTATACTTAGGGCATGGATATTATGGAAAAACTTCAAATCCTTACCGACGCGGCCAAGTACGACGTCGCGTGCACCTCGAGCGGGGTCAGCCGCGCAAGCAAGCGCGGCTCGCTCGGAAGCGCCGTGCAGGGCGGGATATGCCACACCTTCTCGGCGGACGGCAGGTGCATATCGCTCCTCAAGCTATTGATGACCAACGTCTGCATTTACGACTGCCAGTACTGCGCCAACCGCGTCTCGAACGACATTCCGAGGACGGCGTTCACGCCGAAGGAGATCGCGGAGCTGACGATCCAGTTTTACAAGCGCAACTACATCGAGGGCCTTTTCTTAAGCTCGGCCGTCGTCAAAAGCCCGGACCACACCATGGAGCTCTTGATCATGACGATCAGGACCGTCCGGGAAGAATACCGATTCAACGGGTACATCCACGTCAAGGCGATACCCGGCGCCGACGAGAAGCTGCTTTACGCGCTCGGCATAGTCGCCGACAGGATGAGCGTCAACATCGAGCTGCCCTCCGAAGAAAGCCTGAAGCGGTTCGCCCCAGAAAAAACCAAGTCGTCGATCCTAGCCCCGATGAAGTTCATAAAAAACGGGATCGCCCAGTCGAAAGAGGAGATAACGCTGTACAAAAACGCGCCTAAGTTCGTGCCCGCGGGGCAGGGCACGCAGCTGATCGTAGGCGCGACGCCGGAGAGCGACAGCAAAATCGTAGGGCTTGCGGAAGGCCTTTACAAACAGTACAGGATGAAGCGCGTGTTTTATTCCGCGTTCATCCCGGTGGCTAGGGACAACCCGATGCTGCCTTCGGCCAACCCGCCGCTTCTGCGCGAGCACAGGCTGTACCAGGCGGACTGGCTGCTCCGCTTCTACGGCTTCACCTCGGGCGAGCTGTTCAAGCACGAAAACGAAAACCTAAGCCTAAACATGGACCCCAAGTGCCACTGGGCGCTTCGCAACCTCGAGAGCTTCCCGGTCGAAGTCAACCGCGCGGACAGGATGCTTCTGCTTCGCGTTCCGGGCGTCGGCCAAAGGAGCGCGGACAAGATAATCGCCGCCCGCCGGATGGGTACGCTCGGGTTCGACAACCTCAAAAAGATGGGCGTCGTGCTTAAGCGGGCGAAATACTTCATCACCTGCGGCGGCAAGATGATGGAGCGGACCCCGATGGTTCCGGAACTGCTCGAGATGCGCCTGACCGAAAACAGGATCGGCGACCAGTACGCGCAGCTTGGGCTTTTCGACAGCGAAACGTTCCTTCTTTCGGAAAAGCAGCGGGAGATCGACACGTGGGCCGAAAAGACCGGCAAGTTCAAGCTCGCCGTCTCTAAGGAGCCCGAGCTTTTGTCCGCGATCAACGCGGCGGGGAGCTCCACTAGGGACGATTTCGTGAAATGCGTGACGGGCGAGATATGACGGAAACCTTGGCCAAAGTCAAGTCGGAGTTCGCCGTTTTGTTCGACGGGAGCTTCGACGGTTTCCTTTGCGTGGTCCACGCGTTCTACCGCGACAAAATCGTCCCGGTCTGCATCCAAACCGAACGCGAATACCAGAAGGCGATCGGCGTCGAAGAGTATTTCGTCGCCTCAGACGAATCGAAGTCCGCCGAGGTTATCGGCGCGATACGCAAGAAAATATCGGAGAACTCCGCCCACTATTTGTACAACGCCTTTCTCGCCGACCGCGAGGAACGCTTCATGGACATGTTCCGCTACGCGCTGCTTGGCTTTAGGAAGGGGCATTTAGTCGACAATCTGATGCAGGAGGACTGCGTGCTGCGCGTGCACAAGCTGGCGAAACAAGTGGGCCGCGAAACGCACCTGATGTGCGGCTTCAGCCGCTTCGCAGAAACCAAGCAGGGAGTCTACTACTGCGAGATAACGCCGAAGAACAATATCGCGGCGCTGCTGGCCGACCATTTTTCAAGCCGCTTCATGAACCACGCGTGGGTGATTCACGACAAGACGCGTAAAATCGCCGCGATATACGACGGCTGCGACTACTTCGTCGAATCCGTCCCGGGCGACGCGACGTTCGATTTCGCCGACAGGGAGGAGCAGATGCAGGGACTTTGGGCGACGTTCTTTTCGACAATCGCGATAGAAGAACGCAGCACCCACAAGAGGCAGCGGCAGATGCTGCCGCTCTACTTCAGGGGACAGATGACAGAGTTCAGGA
>WREB01000211.1 GCA_009779525.1 Defluviitaleaceae bacterium | reverse complement strand
TCATGAAAATGACGTTAAACGCGTTGAACACGTTTTCGGCTCTGGAGTGGCGGATTGCGTTTTTGCGAAATCTCATTTTACGCTTCCTCCTCCGTCAAAACAGGCCGTAGCCGCTGACTTTTTTGCTTATCTGGTTTGAGGCGACGATCAATAAGGCGCTTAGCGCCCCCTGGAAAAGCGAGATCGCGGCGCCGATCGAATACTGCTGGGACTGTATTCCGGTGATGAAACTGTATACGGCGATCGTGCTGGTGTCGCGCACGATAAGCGGGTTTTGGAGCACGTAGACCTGCTCGAAGTTGGCCGCGAAAAGGCTGCCTATATTAAGTATTAACATTATGACCATGGTAGGGAGGATGCCTCGGAAGGTGATGAAGCGGAACTGCGCGAACTTGCCCGCGCCGTCGATTCGGGCCGCCTCGTAAAGCTGCGAATCGATCGTCGTTATCGCAGCGAGGTAGAGGATCGAACCGAAGCCGATGTTTTTGAAAATATTCGTCAAAAGCAGGATGATCGGGAAGTTGTCCGGATTTCCCATGATTACGCTTTTGTACCCGAAGTAAGCGAATATCTGGTAGAGGATCCCGTCGCTTGACACGAACAGATAGACGAGCAGCGAAACCGTGACCCACGAAACGAAATACGGCACGTACGAGATGGTTTGGACGACGCGCTTAAATAATGAGTTCCTGATTTCGTTAATAAGGAGAGCTAAAATTATCGGGAACGGGAAGTAAAGCACCACGTTGAAGACGTTGTAGTAAACCGAGCGGAAAATCAGATCGGTGAAGTACTTGTCGGTAAAAATTTGAACGAACCATTTGAAGCCGACCCATGGGCTGTTTAGCCCCATCCAGCCGTTGAGCGGGCTGTAGTCCATGAACGCGATGATGTTGCCGAACATCGGCAGGTAGCTGAAGCAGAGAACCGTGACGATCGCCGGAAGCACGAACAGATAAAGGACCCATTCGCGTTTGACGGTACCCCATTTTGCCCCGGCGGGAACTTGCGCTTTCTTTGGTTTTTTATTCAGGGCCGTCGCCTCCTGCCGTTAATCGCGCGCCCCCCGCTTTTGCGGGGGGCGTGCGATTCATAAAATAAATCTTTAGTTTAACGGTATGTTTTTCGCGGGATCCCAGAAAACTTCGTTCATGCCTTCGGCGGCGGTGCGGACGGCTTCCGCGAGCCCGAGCGCGTTGCACTCGTCGATGAAGTCCTTCCATCCGGCTTCGAAATCCTTCGCGGTGACGGCCTTCGCCAAAAGGGGCACCAAACGGGAACCCACCCAAAACTCGTTGTCGAACGCGGTCATTTCCTCCGTGTATTGAACGCCGTTTAACGTCCAGCCTACGGGCATGTAAGTCGTTTGCTTCCGCACCAGCTCGACGCCGATCGTGATTTGTGAATAAGACGCGATGTTGGTGTTTTCAAGCTTGCTTCCGTCTAAATCCAATATATAGTAGGGGTTGTGCTCATACGTGGCTATGCTGCCCATGAACGGGATCGGCGGGTTCATCAGCGGGTCGTTCTTAAGATCCACGCCCTGCAGCGGATACGGTGTGGTCATGTGGTACTTCTCGCCGTCGTTGTCCGAACGGTCGCCGTAGAGCACGTAGTTTTCGATGTGCTTGTACTCGGGCTTGTAGCCGTTCGGCTTTCCGTTCGAATCAAACGTCAGCCAGTCCGGGCTGCCCCAGCAGCGGAGCTGGTCGTGCTGCTCGCTGAGGTAGTAGTCGAACCAGCCGAACACCGCGGCTAAATCCTCGTCCTTGACGGAAGTCGTGATGAAGTAGCCCCTCGGCGGCAACACCAAAAGTATTTGGTTGCCTAAGACAGTCTGGTCGAGCGGATAGAACGCGGGCAGATACCTGTAGCCGTACCCGTTGGCGTCGCCGACCGCCTTCGCGTCCGAATAAAGCCCCGAAGTGACCGGGAACACGGCGTATTCGCCGTTGACGGCCTTCGCGTCCGACTGGTCGTCCTTCATGACGAACGTTTCGGGGTCGATCAAACCGTCGTTGAACATCTTATTGAGCCAGCCGTGGTATTCCTTCGAGCGTTTGGACGCGTACATCTGCTCGCTTTGAAGGATGTCGTTCTCGAAGAAGAGCGGCCAGAGCCAGGCCTGCCCCGCCGCCGTTGAAAGGCTCCAAAGCGTCGAGTCGGGCATTTCGTTAGAGCGGAACATCATCGCCGGGATGAGGTCCTTGCCGTTGACCTTGATGTTCAGATCCTTGACTTTCTTGCAAAAATCGTACATGTCGCTCATGTTGCGGATCGGTATGTCTCCGGTGATGTCCTCGATGGTAAGCTCACCCTTTTGGATGAAAAGCGCGCGCTGCTCCTCCTCGGTCCTTGCGTTCGGAAACACCATCTTCAATACGTCGTCCCGAACGTACAGCCCGTACATCGTGTAGTTCGGCACTAGGCCCAGGTCCACCTTCGAAAAGAACGGCGAGTTGAAACCGAGCGGGATGTAAAGGTTTTCGCCGTTAAATTCCGTCATGGATAAAAATGCGTTCAAGTCGCCGTCGAGGCGGTCGATGCGCGCGGAGTATGTCGGCATGAATTCGTTGAGCATAGCCTTGTTGACGGTCCTGATGATTTCCTTCGACTGCACGAGCTCGAGTGAGTTCGGGTCGTTGGCCAAATCGCCCATCATAAGCAAATCAGGCACGGTGCCGGCCGAAATAATGAGGTTAAGGTATTCCTGCCTCGTCGTGTCGGTCAAGGGCATTATCCACTCGATTTGCACGTCGACGCCCTTGGTGCTGTTGATGATTCCCTGCCTTACAAGCTTTTGCAAGGTGTCGTCGGGGACCGGGTCGTCCTTCCAGGTCGGGACGTACATTTGGTCGATGACCGCCGTCAGTTTGAGCGTCCTCTGGACTTTGTAGTTGCCGTTTTCGTCAAGCAGGTCCGAGTCGGCCCCGCCGGCGGTTTGCGTCGTTCCGGAGCTCCCGTCCGAATCGTCCTTGTTCGAGCACGCCGAAACCGCCGCGAACGCGAACATGAAAACGATCAGCAAAGCGAGCAGCTTTTTCGTTTTTGCCATTTTTTTATCCCTTCTCCTTATATTTATTCCCGCTCGTGCAGGAACTTTAACAACGCCTCCAAAAACGGGCCGGTGATCGCGTGCTCGTGCACGCAGGCGGCTACGTCGAGCGCGCTTTCCGCGCCGTAGAGGCGGTAGACGCGCCGCGCCATCGCCTCGATCGCATCCAGCCCGCTGACCGGCCACCAGGAGTCCGGCAGGTTGGCGCGGACCAAAAGCGGCCTCGGCGCGATGCACGCGTGCAGGTGCTCGACGTCGCAGTGCTTCATTATCGCGAACGGGAACGGAGACGAGTCGGCGTTAGCCATGTAGTCCGCCATCTCCGCCATGTGTATCGCGAAAGTCGACGCGGAGCATATGGGGGCCGCCGCGCAGAAGCCGTCGTCGAGCGCCGCCGAAAGGTACGTGTCCATCCCGCCCTGGCAAAGCCCCGAAAGCACGACCTTGCCCGGATCGATCTCCGGGCGGCTCCTCAGGTACTCGCCCGCCCGGCTGTTTTCCGCCGCGCGCACCCCGAGCTGGCTGTAGCCTAGCATATGGCCCATGCCCATGACCAAAGTCATCGCCACCGGGACCT
>WREB01000210.1 GCA_009779525.1 Defluviitaleaceae bacterium | reverse complement strand
TGCACGTAGCGCGGGATCTCCTGCGCGCGCATCAAAAGTATCTCGAGCTCAGGGTCGTTTACCCCCGGGAAGTACGACCGGTCGTGTATGTGAATCCCGAACCCGGCCTGCCTGAACAGCTGCACCGTCGATTCCTGAAGGCTGCCCTTGGGCAGGCCGAGCCGCAGTTTCATTTTTGATCCCCCGTTTATTTTATAAACATCGCGTAAGGTTTTCGACGGCGTCAAGCGATTTTTTTGCGTCCCAATTTATGACGCGAAGAGCCGAGGCCTGACCGCGCCCATCCAATATAACACAAAACAAATCGCTAAATCGTGATACAATGAAACGCGGTAAATTTATACTGGGGGGACGGAGCGATCGCGGCGAGCGGTTTCATCGAAGCGGTGACCGAATTCATATTCGTGTGCGACAGACCCGAACCGACGGACATAATATTATTGCCCGGCGGTTCTCCCCCGGAAATACCGGCGCGCGCCGCCGCGCTGTACCGCGAGGGTTACGCTCCGCTGGTCCTTCCCTCTGGAAAATACGGGATCAACGCGGGCAGGTTTTCGGTTAAGAAATACGAGAGCGGCTCGTTCGGCATAAAAAAGATCGACGCGAAGCTGATCGAGGGGCGCTACGAAACCGAATGCGAATTTTTCACGGACGTCCTGCTCGAGTCGGGCGTCCCGCCGTCGGCGGTCGTGCCCGAAGCCCGTGCGACCTACACGAAGCAAAACGCCGAGTTTTCGCGGCTCGCGGCCGACGCGCGCGGGCTCGAGATAAAAAGCGCGCTGCTCTGCTGCAAGAGTTTCCACGCGAGGCGCTGCCTGACGTATTACCAACTCGCGTTCCCCGAGGCGAAAATCCTTGTCGCGCCGGTCGACGTCTACGGCGTGACGCGGGACGGCTGGTTTAGGTGCGCGTACGGCGTCGAGCGCGTGATGGGGGAGCTTGCGCGCTGCGGGCAGCAGTTTAAAGACGATTTGCTTAATCCGATAAAAGAGTATACGGGGGTTTAAAATGGAATACAGGAGCCTCGGCAAGTCAAAAATTATGATCCATCCGATCGGGATGGGCTGCTGGGCGTACGGCGGGGGCGCGTACTGGGGCGCGCAGGCCCAGTCCGACGTGGACTACGTCGTTTCCGCCGCGCTTGATTCGGGCGTCAACTTTTTCGACACCGCGGAAATGTACAACGCGGGGGACAGCGAAATTTCTTTAGGCAAGGCGCTTCGCGGAAAGCGCGGCCGCGCGGTCGTCGCAACGAAGGTCAGCCCGGCCAACTGCCGCAAGGCGGCGATGACCGCGAGCCTCGACAAATCCCTTTCGCGCCTCGGCATGGACTACGTCGACTTGTACATGATCCACTGGCCGTTCAATTACATTAGCCTCAAGCATTTCACGGAGGATAAGGACGTGCTCGACAACCCGCCCGACGCGGCGGAGGCGTTCGGGACGCTCGCGGAGTTAAAGAAACAGGGAAAAATAAAGTCGATCGGGGTCAGCAACTTCGGCGTCACGCAAATCAAGGACGCGCTTGCGACGGGGGTTTCGATCGACGTAAACGAGGTGACCTACAACCTTTTTTCGCGCGCGATAGAAAAGGAGATACTGCCGTTCTGCCGCGACAACCAAATTTCGGTGATCGGCTCGATGGCGCTGCAGCAGGGCATATTGGCCGGGATCTACCCGGACGTCGAAAGCATACCGAAACCGCAGGCCCATTCGAGGCATTTCCACCATTCGCGGGGCGCCGAGCAGTCGCGCCACACATCGGTCGGCGCCGAGGCGGAAATGTTCGCCGCGCTCGGCGAAATAAACGCGGTTTGTTCCGAGCTTAACATGCCGATCGCGAGGCTCGCCGTCGCGTGGGTGCTTGCGCAGAAGGGCGTATCCGCTTCGCTCGTCGGCTCCCGCACGAAGCCGGAGCTCGAATCCAATTTGCTCGCCGCTTCGGTTGCGCTTCCGGACGATGTTTTGCGCCGCCTCGATTTGATAACGAAACCGGTTTTGGAAAAACTCGGCGACAACGCCGACTATTACGAGGACGACGACAAAAGCAGGATATTTTGATAAAAAGATAAAACCGCCGGGGGATTTCGCATGCATAGGTCATTGTTTCAGATTTACGTGAGGGGAAGCGACAAGGCGCTCGAGTTTTATAAGCGGGCGTTTAACGCGGAAACGGTCTGCGCCTATCCCAACGACGACGGGACCTACATGCACGCGGAGCTTAACGTCCACGGGCAAATACTTGCGATTTCCGAGCTTGGCGCCGACGAATCCGTCCCCGGCAACACGATGCAGCTGTGCCTGCACTTCGGCGCCGGAAACGCGGCCGAGGTTTACAAGGCGTACGACGTGTTAAAAGAAGATTCGCTTACGGACGATACCGTTGGTGATACGGGATACAGCAAGCACGGCTTTTCGCTGATCGACAGGTACGGGGTTCATTGGTGCGTTTTCGAATGAAAGGCGGCCATTTAACGGGGTATTGCGATGAGCAAAAAGAGCGTTTTGCAAATTCGAAAGGCGCATCGTTCACTGATGCGTATTCAAATTACGCTCGGCCGTTAAGCGGGGTATTGCGATGAGGAAAAAAAGTGTTTTGCAAATAACCAGGACCGCGATGTTCATAGCGCTGCTGGTGGCGGCGCAGTTCGCGACGAGGCCGCTCGGGCAGTTCGTGACGGGCTCCTGCGTCAACTTCATACTGGTTACGGCGTGCCTATTGATCGGGCTCCATTTGGCGGCGGCGGTCGCGGTCATATCGCCGCTTTTCGCGTTCCTTTTGATCGGGGTGCCCGCGTTCCCGCTGCTGCTTCCGTTCATGATGGCGGGAAACCTCTCGATTATCATCGCGATACATTACATCGCGGGAAGGCCGCCCGAAAAAATCAATAAAAAATTTATCGCAAGGGCGTGCGCGGCGGCGCCATTGGGGGCGCTCATAAAATTTTTGGTGATGTACATTGGCGTCGTCCAAATCGCGCTGTCCTTCATCCCAGACATCAACCAGCCGCAGATAAACGCGATGGCGGCGGTTTTTTCGTGGCCGCAGCTCGTGACCGCGCTGATCGGCTCGAGCCTCGCGCTTTCAATCGCGCCGACACTGTCGAAGGCGCTTAAGTCGGCCGAGCGCGGCTGATCAATCGCATTACCGGAGGAAAAATGGAAAAAATAGCGGCCCGCGGCGCCAACGTCGTCAGCGTCGGGTTTGAAGCGGCGAACGACTACGACTTGGGCGAAATAAAGCGGAAGATGAAAGTCATCGAACAAGAAGCCGCGCAAAAGCCCGACGTCATTTTCACCTGCGAATGCTGGACCGGCTTTGGCGCACCTCCCGAACCGCCGGACGGCCCGGCGACGCAAATGGTATCGGAGGCCGCGGCCAAATACGGGGTGTACATCGCGAGCCCCGTCTACCGCGCGGACGAACAGGGCCGGAAATTAAATTCGGTGCAGCTCTTCGACAGAAGCGGAAGACTCGTTTTCACCTACGACAAGCTTTATCCTTTCCTTGGCGAGTTCATGGACATCCCCGAGGGGATGCAGCCGGCGTACCCGGGTAAAAAAGCCGCAGCGTACGACTGCGACTTCGGCAGGATCGCGTTCGCGATCTGCTTCGACTCCAACTTTCCGGA
>WREB01000209.1 GCA_009779525.1 Defluviitaleaceae bacterium | reverse complement strand
GTTCATAAGCTCAAGCAGCTGCTCGATCATCCCGGCCATTAGCCGCCCCTTAAATAAAATTAACCCTTCCTGTAAATATGGAAGAGTCCTTCTGACATCCGTGTTTTTTGATTAATGCAAGCCGCCGCTTCCGTGCGGTACGGCATAATTCGCGCGGTACGCTCAGCCTTCGGCTCCCTGCAGGATCTTCGCGGCGATGTCCGACGAGTCGACCCTGTAGCTACCCGACTCGAGCTTCGCCACGACTTGGCTTATCCTGTCGGCGCGGACGTCCGGAACGTTGACTAACACCTTCCGCACCGCCTGAAAATCCTCCGCCTTTGTCGACAGCGATATTACGTCCCTGGACTTTTCGGATTCGTCGGTTAGCCCCGGTTTTTTTGAGTTCGTCGCGTTTCCGGTGCCGTAAGCCGGGAGCGCGCCGTATGCGTTGGCTATGCGTATGTCCATGCGCGTCAGCCCCTTCGATATTTGATGGCGCGCCGTGCGCGCTTCGCTTTCATTTCAATATCGTCAGCGCGCGACTATAACATAATACTCATAATCGCGCGGGCGGCGTTATCGCGAACGTCCGGCACGCGACCCGCGAAGCGCCGGCGCCAATTAAAATTCTCGCGCATTCGGACAGAGTCTGGCCCGTCGTGTAGATGTCGTCCAAAAGCACTATGTTTTTCCCCTCGAGGCGCGCTTCGCTTGATACCGCGAACGCGCCGGAGAGCGCCTCGGCCCTACCGCGCGGCGTAAGGGTTACGAGCGGAGGCGTTTCGATGCGGCGTTCGAGCAAATCCGTCGAAAGCGCGACGCCCGATATCTCGCAAAGCGGCTCCGCCATCACGTCGACCTGGTTAAATCCGCGCTCGCGCCGCTTTTTTTTATGAAGCGGAACCGTCGCAAGCAAATCTACGCCCTCGAAATAATCCGTATCCGCGTTTGCCGCCCAAAGCCTGCCGAGCCCCTCCGCGGCGCGCTTGTCGCCCCGGAACTTCACGTTGTGGATTATGTCGCGAACCAACCCTTCATAGACGAAGCACGAACGGTTTTGAGAAAAATGCAGCGAATGGCTTCGGCACGAAGCGCAACCGGAAGCGTCCCCGGCTTCGGAAGGAAGGCCGCAGCGTAGGCAAGTCGGCGGCGATATCGGCTCAAACAGCTCCCCGCACGAATAACAGAGCCTGTCGTCGCGCGCGCGGCGCTCGCTCATCGGTATCAGAGCGCGGCAGGCCATGCAGCGCGGCGGGTAAATCCAGTCAATCCACATCCATGAGCCTTTTGATCCGCATCGCAAGCGACGTGTTCCTGTTGACCTCGCGGTTGTTGTCGACCATCGCCGCAAGCGTTTCCCTGGTGCCGACGATCACAACCAGTTCCTTCGCGCGCGTCACCGATGTGTAAAGCAGGTTCCGGTTGAATAAAAGCGGCGGACCTCCCAGCAGCGGCACCACCACCGCCTTGTATTCGCTCCCCTGCGACTTGTGTATCGTGACCGCGTAGGCGAGCTCGAGCTCGTCAAGCTGCGTGAAGTCGTACTCCACCCTGCGGTTGTCGTCGAACAGGACTGTCATCAGTTCGTTTTCCTCGTCGATTTTTTTTATCAGCCCGCAGTCGCCGTTGAAAACGCCCTCGCCCTCGTCGTCCCTGACTCCCCTTTCGTCGTACGATTTCCAGGAAGCCGCGTAGTTGTTCTTTATCTGCATGACCTTGTCGCCCTCGCGAAAAACCAGCGACCTAAACTCGCGCTCGCGCTTCGCCGGCGAAGGCGGATTCATCCGGCGCTGCAGCAGCTGGTTCAGGCTGACCGAGCCGAGCGCCGACTTGCGCATGGGCGTGAGCACCTGTATCGACGCTTCGCCGTTCAAATATTTCGGCAGCCTGCGCGTCACGAGCTCGACCACCGTTTCCGCCACGTCTTCCGGGTTCGTCCTCCGCATCAAAAAAAAATCGGACTTGCTTTCGCAGTCCGGGTATTCGCCGCTGTTTATCTTATGCGCGTTTAAGACAATCGCGCTTTCGCGCGCCTGCCTGAAAATTTCGGTGAGTCTCGAAACCTTGAAGCAATCGCTTTCTATCATGTCGCGAAGCACGTTTCCCGGCCCGACCGAAGGAAGCTGGTCCACGTCTCCGACCAGTACTAGCCGCGTCCCGGCCGCGACCGCCTTAAGCAGGCTCTGCATCAGCAATATGTCGACCATCGACATCTCGTCGACGATTATCGCGTCCGCCTCGATCGGGTTGTTTTCGTCGCGGCCAAACGACTGCCTGCGCGAGTCTTCGGCTGCGAACGAGGATTCGAGCAGCCTGTGGATCGTCTTCGACTCGAGCCCGGTCGCCTCGGCCATCCGCTTGGCGGCGCGCCCGGTCGGCGCGGCGAGGAGTGTGCTCATTCCCCGCGCTTCGTATAGTTTAATGATCGCGTTGATCGCGGTGGTCTTGCCGGTGCCCGGCCCTCCGGTGATTATCGCGACGCCCGACTCGTACGCGGAGATCACCGCCTCGCGCTGCCCGAAGGAAAGCTCGAGCCCGGAATCGCCCTCGATCGCCCTTAGCGAATCCGCCGCTTCGCCCTCGCGAACAAACCCGCGCCTTCCCGAGGCGCCAAGCTCCGCAAGCTTCCTCGCCACGTACTGCTCCGCGTTGTAAAAAACGCTAAGGTAAACGCCTCCGGACTTGTCGCGGTAGATGAGGCCGTCGAGCTGCATCATAGCGAGTTGCCTCGACACGATCGAGCGGTCGACGCCAAGCAGGGCGCGCGTCTGCTCGAGCAGCTCGATTTCGTTCAAAAAAGTGTGGCCGCCTCCGGCCGCCTCCCATAAAATAAATCGGACGCCCGCGGAAATCCGTTCGTCCGAGTCTGACGCGACGCCGATCCTCGAGGCGATCGAGTCGGCGATCTTAAACCCGATCCCGTCGATGTCGTCGGCGAGCTTGTACGGGTTTGCCCTGACCACATCAACCGTCGCGGCCTGGTACCGTTTGTAGATTTTCATCGCGTACACGGGTGTTATCCCGAAATCCTGTAAAAAAAGCACCGCGCCCCGAAGCGCCGCCTGCGAGTGGAACGTCTCCGAAATGCGCAGCGCCTTCTCGAGGTTGATGCCCTTTATTATCGTAAGCTTTTCAGGTTCTTCTTCTATTATATCAAAAGTTTTTTTGCCGAAGTTTTCGACGATCCTGCGCGCGGTGCGTATGCCCACTCCCTTGAGCAAGCCGGAGCCAAGATACTTTTCGATTCCGTCGAGCGATTCGGGCATCTTTTTTTCGATCCGAGTCGCGGACACCTGCTGGCCGTAGCGGGGGTTGTTTATGAGCGCCCCCTCGACCGAAAGCAGCTCGCCTTCGCCAATCGACGGGAGAAACGAAGTGCAGGTGATGCTCCCCGCATCGGAGCCGTTTAAGGTCGCGAGCTGTTTCGCCCTGCCGCAGCCCTCCTTGAACGAAACCGTAAAAACCGTGAAGCCGTTGTCGTCGTTATGGTAGATTACGCTTTCAACTTCGCCCGTAAAGTTAACTTGGTCGGGGCTCAAACATCAATTTCCCCGAAAAGCGTCTCGAGCAGGTCGGGCGCGGGAGGCTCCTCCTCGGCGGCGAGGTTAATCGCCTCGATCATTTCCAACAGACCTTCGTCCGCCTTGTCGTATGGGACCTGGCAGGTGCCGACCATCTT
>WREB01000208.1 GCA_009779525.1 Defluviitaleaceae bacterium | reverse complement strand
GTATATGGACGTGCTGACCGGCTTCAAATACATAGGCGAGAAGATCAAGGAGTTCGAGGAGAGCGGCGAACACGAATACCTCTTCGGATTCGAGGAGAGCTACGGCTGCCTTCCCGGCACGTACGCGAGGGACAAGGACGCGGTGGCCGCAACCGCGCTCGTCTGCGAAGCCGCGGCATATTACGCGGCAAGGGGGCTTTCGCTTCAAGGCGCGCTCGACGAAATTTATCATCGCCACGGTTTTTATACCGAAGCCGTCGAATCGATCACCCTTTCCGGAGCCGGCGGGATCGCCGACATGAAAAAAATCATGGAATACTTGCGCGAAACGCCGCCGAAAGAATTCGCCGGCAAAAAAATCATTTCAATCGGCGACTATCTGAACCAAAAAATTTCCGAATGCTCCTCCGGTAAAGTAACGCCGACCGGCCTCCCGGTATCGGACGTGCTCCTATACAGGATGGACGGCGGATCGTGGGCGTGCATTCGCCCTTCCGGAACCGAGCCGAAGATCAAATTGTATTACGGCGCGCGCTCCGGTTTGAGCGACTTAAGCGAGGCGCGCGCCGAAGCGGAAGATATCATTTCCCGCGTCGGCGGGGAGTTTAAAAAAACCGTGGACGAGGCGCTATGCTGAAGCAAAAAAACCAATTTAAAATCGTCTCCGACTTCCAGCCGACCGGCGATCAGCCGCAGGCGATAGCGTCGCTCGTCGAAGGCTTCAAAAACGGGAACAAGTTCCAGACGCTCCTCGGGGTGACGGGCTCCGGCAAAACTTTCACGATGGCGCACATAATCCAGGAACTGCAGCGGCCGACGCTCGTAATGGCGCACAACAAGACGCTGGCCGCGCAGCTGTACAGCGAGTTCAAAGAATTCTTCCCGCACAACGCGGTCGAATATTTCGTCAGCTATTACGACTACTACCAGCCCGAGGCTTACGTGCCTTCGACCGACACTTTCATCGAAAAGGATTCCTCGGTGAACGAAGAGATCGACAGGCTGCGCCATTCGGCGACTTCGGCGCTGTTCGAGCGGCGCGACGTCGTGATAATTGCGAGCGTTTCCTGCATCTACGGCCTCGGCGACCCCGGCGAGTACCGCGAGATGATGCTTTCGCTTCGCGTCGGGATGGAGCGCGACCGCGACGACATCCTGCGAAAACTGGTTGAGATACAGTACAACAGGAACGAGATCAACTTCACGCGCGGGACGTTTCGCGCCAGGGGCGACGTGCTTGAGATTTTTTTGGCGAACGCCTCCGAGGTGGCGCTGCGCGTCGAGTTTTTCGGCGACGAGATCGAGCGCATCACCGAGGTGCACGCGCTGACCGGCGAGGTGCTTGGCGTAAGGACGCACATCGTGATTTTCCCAGCGTCGCATTACGTGACGGGCGCCGAGAAAATGGAGATCGCGATAGGCAAGATCGAAACCGAACTGCGAGAGCAGCTCGAGTACCTGAAGTCGCAGGACAAGCTGCTTGAGGCGCAGCGGCTCATGCAGCGCACCAACTACGACATCGAAATGATGCGCGAGATCGGCTTCTGTTCGGGAATAGAGAATTATTCGCTGCACCTCGCGGGCCGCGAGCCGGGGAGCACGCCCTCGACGCTTATCGATTACTTCCCGAAGGATTTTTTGATAATCTCGGACGAGTCGCACGTCACGATACCGCAGGTGCGGGGGATGTACGAGGGGGACAGGTCGCGCAAGTCGACGCTTGTCGAACACGGCTTCCGCCTCCCGTCGGCGATGGACAACAGGCCGCTCATGTTCGGCGAGTTCGAGGGCAAGATAAACCAGCTCCTGTTCGTTTCGGCTACTCCCGCCGCGTACGAAAACCTGCATTCGCAGCTTTCGGTCGAGCAGATAATCAGGCCGACCGGCCTTATCGACCCGGAAGTCGTGGTCCGCCCGGTCAAGGGGCAGATAGACGACTTGATCGGCGAAATCAACGCGGTCACGGGCCGCGGTCAAAAGGTCCTCGTCACGACGCTTACCAAAAAGATGGCTGAGGATTTGACCACTTACCTGAAGGACGCGGGCATAAGGGTCCGCTATCTCCATTCGGACATCGAGACGCTCGAGCGGCTCGAGATCATCCGCGACCTGAGGATGGACGTGTTCGACGCGCTTGTAGGGATAAATCTGCTTCGCGAGGGGTTGGACATCCCGGAATGCGCGCTGGTCGCGATACTTGACGCGGACAAGGAAGGGTTTTTGCGCTCGGGCACCTCACTGATCCAAACGATCGGGCGCGCCGCCAGAAACGTGGACGGCAAAGTCGTGATGTACGCGGACCGCGTGACCGATTCGATGAGGAAGGCGGTCGACGAAACCAACCGGCGCCGCGCGATACAGGAGGAATACAACCGGGTCAACGGAATAACGCCGACTTCCATCGTGAAGAAGGTGCGCGAGATCATCCAATCGACCGCCGTCCCGGAAGAAAAGGCTGGCCACGGCTTGGCGAAAGACCCCGAGTCGATGGGCAGGGACGAGATAATCGCGGTGATAAAGAAAACCGAGAAGGAGATGAAGCTCGCCGCCGCCCAGCTCGAATTCGAGCTTGCGGCGAAGCTTCGCGACGACATAACGCTGCTTAGGAAGCATTTGTGACATATACCGATATTCAAAAGGGGCGCGCGATGTTTAGGTTAAAGGAAAACGAACCCGAAGCGAGGGAGCGGCTCAAATCGTTTTGGATGGGAAAATCAATCGGCCGTCCGGCGATCGCGGCGTATTCGAGGGTCGGCGCATATGAGCCCGAAAAATGGACGGGTGCGGGGCTTTCCAAAAAGCAGCTTAATCTTAACCCCGAATGGTACGCGCTTAACGCGAAAAACAGCCTACTTTCGCGAAAATTTTTGTGCGAGGCGATGCCTTCGGCGACCGCCGGCTACGGCTCGCTCCTTTCGCTTCTCGCGGCGCTCGCGGGCGGCGACTTCGAATACGGGAGCGACGGCTCGGCGTGGATTTCGCCGCTCGAGTCAGTCCTCGAAAAAAAAGTCCCCAAATTTGACCCGGAATGCGAGACCGTTAAAGCGATCGAAAAAATCTTGGATAAACTCGCCGGGACGGTCGGCGATTTGGGGTTTGTTTCGCCGCCCCCGCTGCTCGACGCTATGACTACGCTTTCGATGTTCATGGAGCCGGGCGAACTGTGCGTCGCGCTGATTGGCGAACCGGAAAAAGTCAAGAATTGGACGCGCGAGGCGACCAAAATATACATCGACTGCTACGAGCATTTCTACCGCTACCTTAACGGCAAAGGCTACACCGATACGACTACCTGGCTTCCCGCGATGGCGGAGAGCCGGATGGAGGCGGTGCAGTGCGACTTCAGCGTGATGCTTTCGCCGGAAATGTTCGACGAATTCGTCCTCGCCGACTCGAGGCGCGTCACGTCGTACATGGACTGCTCGATCTGGCACCACGACGGACCCGAGCAGTTCCGCTTCATCGAAAAAATCGCCGCGCTTCCGAAGCTTCGCGCCGTGCAGTGGGTGTTTCCGAAAGGCGAACATCCTTCGGAGCATTTGGATAAGTTCAAGCGGATACGCGGGCTGGGCCTTTCGCTTTTGATGGACGTAAAATGCGTCGACGACGCCGTTTATCTTGCCGGCAAACTCGGCCCGGACGGATTGTTTTTATCGCTTCCGACGT
>WREB01000207.1 GCA_009779525.1 Defluviitaleaceae bacterium | reverse complement strand
GCTAAAATGCGTGAATGTTTTCAGAATTTTTTGCGCCGAACGTAAACATACCGCCCGGCGGCGAATTTAAGCTGCTTTCGCCGCCGCACTGGATATATATAGGCGGCTGGGCGTTAATCACGGTCGCGCTGTGCCTCGCGGTGCGGGGCAGAAGCGAAAACGGAAAAAACGCGGCGATTGGCTTCGTATTGTTCACTTACCTGTTGTCCGAGGCCGGGCGAATCGTATGGGGCGTATACCACGGCCTGTTCATGTGGCAGGACTGGATTCCGATCCATCTTTGCGCGACGCTCGTGTTCATCGGGCCGTTCATCGCGTTTACTAAGAACGGAAAGGTAAAGGAACTGCTCGTCACGTTCGTTTACGGCGTTTCGATGCCGGCCGCGCTTTTCGCGCTGCTTACGCCCGACAAGCCGGTCGCGACGCCCTTCTGCTTCGAATTTTTCCAGACGATGTACTCGCACGGGGCGATTATTTGCATAGGCGTCTACTTCGTCGCCGTCATGGGGTTTAGGCCCCGCGCGAAAAACCTCCCCGCGCTTTTTGCGATGACTCTGTCTTGGGCGCTCGTCTGCTTCGGCGCCAACCAGGCGATCAACCGGTTCGACCCGCGCGAGATCCCCTGGAGCGCGAACTATATGTTTTTGACTTTCGCGCCGCGCGATACGCCGCTTGAGTTTTTCGAGTCGGTGCTCGGGCGCTTTTACCTGCTCCCGACGCTTTTCATCCTCGCGGCGTTCTGGCTGCTGCTTTTCGCCCCGTGGGAACTTGCCCGGCGCAAAAAAAGAAGGAGCCTAAAATGAAGCGCCTGATCGCGATCGACCAGGGCGGGACCAAGACGGACGCGCTGATCGCGGACGTTCTCGGCAACATCCTTAGCTTCGAGCACGACCGCGACAGGCCCGCCGAATGGGACATGACGCGCGACGGGCGGATGAGGCGGATAAAATTCGCCGCGGACAAAGCCGCTAAGTCGTCAGGCGTAGGGCTTGATGATGTAGATTCGGTCTACGCATGCTGCACGTGCGCGGACTGGCCGTTCGAATACGAATTGGATACGCAAAGGATCCGCGAAACGCTGGGCATAAGCGAAGTTCGCCTTTACAACGACTGCATAGGCGCGATGCGCGGCGGTACCAAAACGCGCGGAAAAGACTGCGCGATTTTATGCCTCGGCACAGGCGGAAATTGCGCGGTGCAAAACAAAGACGGCGGGCTTTACGTCTACGCTTATTATTTTAAAAGCGAACACCAGGGTTCCGGCGCGATAGGGCGGTTCGTGTTCCAGGCGGTTTGCGACTCCGAAGCCGGCTTAATTCCGAAAACGGCCTTCACGGATTTGCTGCTTAGCGAAACGGGCTATGCGAGCGTCGACGAGCTTCACATGGCGCTGACAACCGGCCGAAGCGAGTTTGAGGCGCCTTGGCGCCCGAGGTATCACGACTATACGCATCTTTTGTACAAGGCGATATCAAGCGGGGACGAAGTCGCCGTAAATTATTTTGAGAAGTTTTCGGCCGACATGGCAAATTACGTGATTTCCGGCGCGAAACGCCTTGGGATAACGGACAGGCCGCTGACGCTCGTGCTCTCGGGCGGGGTGTTGAAAAATTTCGGGATGTCCGAAATAATCGCGCGCCGCGTCTTAAGCGCGCTGCCGGGCACGCGCTGCGTCGACGCCGCCTACGAGCCGGTGGTCGGGTCGCTCCTGCTTGGCTTTGACGACGTCTATCCCGACGGATTGCCCGACGATGTCTTAAAAAATATAGACGAGGGATGCGAAAAGTTCGGGTTGTTTCGCGAATTGGCTTGAACGCGGCGTTCGAGGAAGTTTATGCGGGATGCAGGCTTCTCGAGGGCGTCGGAACGCTTGAGGCGTTTCTGGTCAACTCGTATTTGCGGCCTGGGATTTCGGCGGGCGAAATGGCCGGGCGGCTTCAGATACCCGTTCCGGTATGCTCCGCGATCAAGAACGAATGCAAAAAACGCGGCCTGCTTGAAATATTTGGGACCGGCGTTAATTTAACCAAAGCCGCGGAGGATATCGTCAGGGGCGATTTCGGATACGCCGACGTCGACGCTTCAAAACTTTTGGCGGCGTTAGATAAGACGGAGCTGCCGCTTGAAATGTTCAGCGAAGCCTTGGCCGGAATCGAATCGGCTTACGCAAGCCGCCCCCAGGCGGACGTGACGCTCGACCAAAGCCTTTGCACCGCCGAAACCGGGCTTAGGCGCGCGCTTTTGATGCTAAGGACCGGCGGCTTGATCGGAAAAAAGATACTTTTTATCGGCGACGACGACATGACGTCCGTCGCCGTTTCGTTTGCGCTTCGCGGACTTTTGGCGAAAACGGCGGGCATGAATAAAATACCCGCCGAAATTACGGTGATGGACTTGGACGAGCGGGTCCTTTCGAATATAAGCGACGTTTCCTTGCGCGAAGGCTTCGGGATCGAAACCGTTTCGTACGACGCGAAACTGCCGCTTAATTCCTTGCGCGAGGGCGCGTACGACGCCGTCGCCACGGACCCCCCGTATACGCTGCCGGGCCTATCGCTTTTTTTAAGCCGCGCGGCTTGCGCGCTGAAGAAAGGGCCCGGTTACTTCGCTTACCTTTCGTTCGCGAAGAAGGAGCCGGCGGCCAGACTCGCCGCGCAGCGCGTGATTATCGGCGCGGGCT
Source organism: Defluviitaleaceae bacterium (assembly GCA_009779525.1). Next base: position 1,035 of record WREB01000207.1, on the reverse strand, counting down.
TCGTCATGACGCAACTACTCAGCCGCTTCAACGAATACCACGGGGCCTCGATACTTGGCGGGGCAAGCGACATGATCGTGCTGTCCTCGACCGACGAAACTAAGCCGGTTTGCTCCTATTCGTCCGAAATGAAGCTTTACACGAACGAGCAAAACCGAAGCGTCAGGACTTACCAATGCAAGTCGTGCCGCGCGAAGCTCGCCGTCGGCCACGGCAACGCCCATTCAAACGTAGAAGCGCTTAAGAAAGCGGGCTGCCCCAACTGCGGGTCGAAAGTTTTTTTATTAAAGGAACGAACCCTAATATGAACTATTTAGTACGCGAGGCGACCGCGGCCGACATACCGGTGCTCGCCCGATACGAATGCGAGATCAGCCTGATATCGTTCGGGGACGAAGCGGTGAGCGACCCGGAACGCCACGCGGCGAAACTCGAAAAGGCCTTGTCCCAAAAAAGCGGCGGCATGTTCGTGCTCGAGCATTGCGGGCGGATCGCGGGATGGCTTTGGATGGATGCGAAAATTAATTTCATGACGCGCGAAACGTACGCCAATTTCCGAAGCTTTTACGTCGCGGCGGATATGAGGGGAGGCGAGGCGGGCGAAATCCTGTTGAAAAAGGGACTGGATTGGTGCGAGGCGTCGGGCGCGCGCCGCGTGGTCGGGAAGGTGGCTGCTGGCAACGTTTCGATGCGCGCGCTGTACAAGAACGCCGGCTTTTCCGCCACACACATAACGATGGAGCTTACGCTTTGACTGCGCAGGGCGCGGCGGGCGCGGCGGCAAAGAATTTTATATTAAAATGTATAGTTTGGGACTTGGACAATACGGTTTGGGAAGGAATTTTGGCCGAGGGCGGCGGTAATTCGCTGATTAGCGAAACCGTAGATTTGATTCGGATCGCCAACGCCAACGGGATCATCCAAAGCGTCGCAAGCAGAAACTTACTCGCCGACGCAAATTTGCGATTGATAAAATTCGGGCTTTCGGATTTTTTTTTATTCACCCAAATCGAAACGGATATCGCTAAGCCGGAG
>WREB01000206.1 GCA_009779525.1 Defluviitaleaceae bacterium | reverse complement strand
CTGCCAATTTTTTTAGCCCGTATCACAAGGCGGAAGCCTTCCCTTAGCGAGCAAGCGAATTCCCAAACCCTCAGGGCGTATATGTCGCGCGCCGTAAGCGTCCGCTTGCTTTTTTTCACGAACGAGTAGGCGAAATGGTACTTGTCGTCGTTTACCGCGACGCAAGTCATTCCTTTTCCGACATAGCGCCTGTGGAGATTCATCGCGAAATCCCTGACCGGCTCGGGGAGCGTGTAGAGCAGGTCCGCGAGCGAATCCGCCGGGTCAAAATCCCCCGCCAAAAGCAGCCTGTAGTCGCACCGCAAAAAGGAATGGTCGTTCCAGTACCTTCGTTCCTTTAACTTGATTTCCGCGGCCGCCATCGCCCTGAGCCCCACGGGCATCAACGGATCGCTCGGGTAACCGACGATAAGCGGGTTTGTCTCGTTTATGCTTAGCACCTTCGATTCAAAGTCCGCGTTTTTAAAAGCCATGCCGCACAGGGTTAAAAAACGCAGGCAATCCAACTGGCCCGATGCGGGGACTTTCGGCTTCCTGATCTTGCCGTTTTTGTCGGCCGACGGTGAAAAAGAAGGTATGCGCGATACCGAAAGCGCTTCGCCGTCTTCGGAGAGCGAGCCGTAATAGCCGATTTCGATCAACAGATTGATAACATAATTAAGGAACGGGTAATCCGCGGCGCTTTTCGGGTTTTTCGGCGGCTTCGCATACAAATTTCCGTCCGTTTCGAGCCGGTCGCAAAATTGGCGTAGAAAATCCTTGAACGCGGCGACGCCCGCGCAAATCTTATCTTCGCCTGCGATTTCAAGAAACGTCGGCTTAAGCGAAAACCGCTCCGGTATATCCGCCGCAATCAGTTTTTTTATGTAGCGCGCTATTTCGCCGATCGGCCTGAGCTCCGCCGCGCCTCCGTGTAATTCGTTCATTTAAACGTCCCCTCCCCGCTAATGATTCGCCAATTCACATTCGTCGTATTTATCGTTATGTTATTTTAAAACTTGAAACGCATTGCCGCCCGGCGCCTTTTTATTTTGCGTTCTGCATTACCGGAACATACTTATTCGCAAAATGCCGCGCTCCCGATTTATAAAAAATCTAAACATCGCGGCGTGTCATATTTATTTATGTCCGCCCTTTTTTTTAGCAGGACCGCCTGAAAATAATCGCCGCGTTCGGTAACGAAGGAATCGAATTCCATGATTTCGAAAGTTTGGCGCAAAACTGTTTTGAGCGTTTCGTCCGCGTAGAACGAAAAAAACCGCGGTGTATCGTCGCGGTCGCAAACAAATTCCTCCTCGGAGTCGCGCCCGCCGTACGCGCCGAAAAAAAACAACCCGCCATCTTCCAACACCCCGTCGATTTGGCGAAGCACATGGGGAAGATCGGTTTTCGGGACATGCAGCAGGCAATTGAGCGACCATACGCAGTCAAATTTTCGTCCCAACTTTTCCAAATCATACGCGTCCATTCGGACCGCGTCGATTCCCTTTTCGAGGCATTTCCCGATATTTTCGCCTGAAAGGTCGATCGCCGTGACATCCATCCCGTTTTCCGAAAAAAACTTGGCGTCCCAACCCGTTCCCGCGCCGATTTCAAGAAGCGATTGGCGCCCCAGGGCTTTCGCCTTTCGCAAAAATTCATCCCGAAGCTTTAGCTTCCAATCATCCTTAACGGATGCTTCCCGGTAATTTACGTCGCGGTCGTAAAATTTGCGCAGGTCGGTTTTTATACTGGCCGAATCGAATGGGGCGCCGTCTCCGTTTTGCGTGGGTTTGAATAAATCCGACGTCTGGGCGCCGCCGCCTTTTTCGCATTCTACCATCGATGCCTCCGGTTGATTTGGTTTGAGCAAATAGTACCACAACGGACCAACGAGCGGACCAAGGCGAAGCGCTCAATGCGCCGGAGTGTGATAGAATGAAGACGGCGCCGGCGCTTGGTTAATTACGCGTCGTCAAGGATTAATAGGGCGGTTGCTAATAATTATTTAATTCGCCCGATATGTTTGAATGTAAAAAATTTCCCGCGAAAGGACCAAGCCAAATGCCGAGAAACGCCTCACCCGACGTGATCCGCGTGAACCCGCGCAACCCGCATTATTTCGAATACAAGGGCAGGGACATACTGCTGATCACGTCGGCGGAAATGTACGGGGCGGTAGTAAACAAGGCGTTCGACTATAAAAAGTATCTGGACGCGCTGCACAGGCACGGACTCAACTATACGCGGATCTATCCGGGCGCGTTCGTGGAGTATCCCGGAATGTCCCTGGACGAAAAAAGGAAAAACTCGCATTGCCAGATAAAAAATTGAAAATAACGCAGTCGCTCCTGTCCTCATGGCAGTGGATCGCCAAATCGGACGCGAAATACGCGGACAAAGCCTACCGGGATTTTATTAAAACGCTTAACCGCGTACCTTCCGCGCCGAACAAGTTTATGCAGGCGGGAATCGATTTCGAAAACCGCGTCGCAGAATATGCGAACGGAACGGATATCCCCGAAACGCACGAATGGGCCGGGGGCGTGAAAAAAATCGGCAGCCTGCTTGAGGGCGCGCGGTTTCAGGTCGACGCATACAAGGAGCTTACGGTCGACGGAACGGCTTTTTTGCTTCACGGCAGGCTCGACGCGCTAAAGGCCGAAACGATTTACGACATTAAGTTTACTGCCGGAAGCTATAAGCCGGGGCACTTTTTGCGCGGCACGCAGCACGCGTTTTACCTAGAAATCGTGCCGGAGGCGGACCGTTTTATCTATTTAGTTTCCGACGGAAGCGAAGTATATTTCGAAAAATACGACCGCGGCAGTTCTCCGCCGATCGAAAACGCGATCCGCGAATTTATCTCGTTTTTGAAAATGGCGGACCTTTACGAAATTTACGCCGCGAAATGGACAAGGGAAACAACTGATCGGATATGAGCCGGTAAATAATGGGCCGGGTAAAACAATTGGTCGATCCTGCCCCGGTTTATGGCCGGCCAGTGAAATTGTTTGGTTGTCGATTAACCGGTTTTATCCGAGAATCGAGCGGCCATATTTTACAACCAACCGCAAAGCGGCGGTTGGTTGTACGAAATGCCATAGATTCATTTTAGTCGTTTAGGTAATATCTACGGTAACCCTGCGGACCAAAAGCTGCTTCCGCCCGAATTGTGAGCCGCCGAAGCGCGTTTGCGCCCCGGGGTAGCCGATCAAAAAGCTGCGCTCGTCCAGCGCGAGAAGGCAGGTATAGCCGCAGCTTGTCGGGCTGATTTCATTCTCTCGCAAGACCACGGTTTTGGTTCCCCACTGATATCCGCCGTCGGTCGAAAACAAAAGCACGGTTTCCGGGTCGGAAGGCCAGGAATCCGATTTGTCTACCGCGCCCGACCTTCCGAAAGCCAGGACCATCACGCCGTTTTTAAGCCGCAAGAGCTGCGGAAGCACGCCGTAGCCGTAAAGCGGTTTCGGCGGCGTCCAACTAAATCCGCGGTCAAACGAATACGCGACAAACATCGTTTTCGCTCCCCTGATCGCGCATACCAAATCGCCGTCACAATTAAATTCGGCCATCGGCTCTTCCATCGGTTCTGTCGGGTGCGCAATCGCGCCCCTTTTTTCCCACGAGCGGCCGCCGTCGGCCGAGCGCATCAGGTGCGCCCTCCATTTTTTAGGAACGCCGCCGCTTTCATCCTCATACATCGTCCAATAGTCCGCGTAAAATAATTCGCCCGT